>NZ_BAAAUT010000047.1:6443-56681 GCF_039534085.1 Planomonospora alba | reverse complement strand
GGCGCCCGGTCCGGTGACCGCACCGGGCGCCGGAAACTTCCTCGGCGTCTTCGGCGGGGCGTGGACGCCCGCACGGCTCGGATTGGCCAGACTCTCCGGTGAGCCGCGCCGGCGGGGACGGGACCGCGGTGCCTGCACCCGCCGGCACCGGCCCCCGCGCCGCCGCCGATCGGCGCTCCGGCCTCCGGCGACGATCCGGACGGGGTGGGCGCGGTGACCGCTGGCGTGTCCACGGCGGGCCCGGCCGCCTCGTCGCCGGCCGCGGTCGCACCCGGGGCGCGCGTGCGCAAACACCTCAACGCGCAGGATGATGTTGGCATCGGCGCTCGATAGGAGATCGTTCATGACGCAGAACCCGGCCACGGAGCCGCAGGAGGAGTCCCTGGGCGCGCTGGTCGCCGCGGCCAGCAGCCACATCTCCACCCTGGTCCGAGCCGAGATCGAACTGGCCAAGGCCGAGCTCAGGTTCGACGCCAAGCGCGTCGGTCTCGCGACGGGGCTGTTCGCCGCCGCCGCGTTCATCGCCCACCTGTGCCTGATCCTCGCCTCCTTCGCCATCGCCTACGCCCTGGTGGGCCTGTTCGACTGGGCGGAGGGCTGGGCCTTCGGGGTCGTCACCCTCTTCTACCTGGTCGTCGCGGGCCTGCTGGTCTTCGTCGGCATCCGCCGGCTCAAGGGCCTGACCGGGATGAAGCGGACCCTCCACTCGCTCAAGACCATCAAGAGCGGGGAGAGTGAGCCCGCCCCCGCCGCCGGGCCGGCCGACGCCCCCCGCGAGCCCGGGAAACCCGACCGGTGAACCGCCCCGACGAATCCGCGGTCCTCATCGAGGGCCCCTGGACCCACCGCTCCGTGCACGCCCGCGGCACCCGCTTCCACGCCGTGGAGGCCGGCGAGGGCCCCCTGGTGCTGCTGCTGCACGGCTTCCCCCTGTTCTGGTGGAGCTGGCGCCACCAGCTCGTCTCCCTGCCCGCCGCGGGCTACCGCGCCGTCGCCGTGGACCTGCGCGGGTACGGCGCGAGCGACAAGCCGCCGCGCGGTTACGACCTGCCGGCCCTGGCCGCCGACGCGACCGGGTTGATCCGCGCGCTGGGCGAGACCAGCGCGGTCGTCGTGGGCCACGGCTGGGGCGGCCTCATGGCCTGGACGATGGCCGCGCTCGAACCGAAGGCCGTCCGGAGGCTGGTCGCGGTGGGGGCCCCGCACCCGCTCCGGCTCCGCTCCGCGCTCCGCTCCGACCCCTTCGGCCAGATGCGGGCCAGCGGCCACGCGCTCGGCTTCCAGTTGCCGTTCCTGCCGGAGCACCGCCTGACCACGGACTCCGCCGCCCTGGTCGGCAGGATGCTCCGGGAGTGGTCCGGACCCGCCTGGCCGGACGAGGAGACGTCCAGGACCTACCGGGACGCCTTCGGCATCCTCAACGTCGCCCACTGCGCGCTGGAGTACCACCGCTGGTTCGCCCGCTCGCAGCTGCGCCCGGACGGGCTGCGCTACGCCCGCGCCATGCGGGCCCGGATCGAGACGCCCACGCTGCAGCTGCACGGCGCGCTCGACCGGCGTATGCTGCCGCGCACCGCCCAGGGCTCCGGCCGCTACGTGACCGCCCCCTACCGGTGGCGGCTGATCGAGGGGTCCGGGCACTTCCCGCACGAGGAGCGGCCCGAGGAGTTCGACGCCGAGCTGCTCGGCTGGCTGGCCGACCCGGAGCCGGACCGGTGACCCCCCGCGACCGCGACCCCGAGGGCCGGGCCCGCAACCAGCGGCCCCGCGACGCGTTCGGGCGCCCGCTGCCGCGCGGGGCCGAGGGCGTGGCGCGTGTCCCGGACGACTACGCGCCGGACGCCGCCGAGGCGCTCGCCGAGGCCCGCCGCCTGCTCGGGGAGGGCAGGCCCTTCCACGCCCACGAGGTGCTGGAGGCCCGCTGGAAGACCGGCCCCGCGGGCGAGCGCGACCTGTGGCAGGGGCTGGCGCAGATCTGCGTCGGTCTGACCCACCTCCAGCGGGGCAACCGGCGCGGGGCCGCCGCGCTGCTCGCCCGCGGCGCCGACCGGATCGCCGGGTACGGCGTGCCGTACCCGGCGCTGGCCGGGACCGCCCGCGACCTGGCGGGGGCGGAGGAGCCGGACCCGGTGGAGGCGATCGCCAGGATCAGGTCCCTGTTCCCGGCCGGGTCCCGGGCCGAGGGGAACGGGTCCGCGGGCACCGGCGCCGGGGGTGCCGGAAGCGGACCCTCGGGCACCGGCACCGGGCGCTGAGACGCCGGCGGGCGGGGCCGGGCCACCGGCTCCGCCCGCCGCAGGGCGCTCCCCGGTCCGCAGAGGTCCCGGGGCCGGCGCTCCGGTCAGTGGTCGCACTCCTGGGTGCTGACCCGGTTGAACAGCCTCGCGCCGTCCTCGGCGTCCGGCGCCACCTCGGCGGCGGTCAGGACGTAGCCGGTCTCCTGCTGGTCGAGCGCGGCGGCGAAGACGACGCCGTAGACGCGGCCGTCGGGCGTGAGCAGCGGCCCTCCGGAGTTGCCCTGGCGGACCAGGCCGCGGATCGCGTACACGTCGCGGACGACGGTGTTGCGCTCGTAGATGTCGGTGCCCTTGGCCTGCTGCCGCACCCGGATGCGGGCCTCGTTGGGCGTGAAGCCCTGCCCGTGCGGGAAGCCCGCGACGATCGCGTCGTCGCCCTTGTCCACCTCGCCGCCGTAGAAGCGCAGGATCGGCAGGTCGATGCCGGGGACGTACAGGACCGCGATGTCCCGGTCGGGGTTGTAGAGCACGACCCGGGCCGGGTGGGAGTCGCCGCGGTGGTCGACGACCTGCAGGTCCTGGTCGACCCCGGCGACCACGTGGGCGTTGGTCATGATCTTGTTCTGGGCGTAGACGAAGCCGGTGCCCTCGATGTGCTTGCGGCAGCTCGTGGCGACGCCCTGCACCTTGACGATGCTCCGGCGGGCCCGCTGCAGCCGCGGGTTGCCCTTCCACACCTCCTCGTCGGGCGGGGGCACCTCGACGAAGACGCCGCCCCCGATGCCGTCGAACACCTTCGAGAAGCCCGACTGGTCGATGAGGTCCTTGATCGGGTCCTGGATGTCCTTGGCCGCCTGCGGCATCGCCTCGTCGACGGTGCTCAGCAGCAGTGACTTGTGCACCTGCTCGCTGATCACCGGGAACGGGGAGAACGCCACCACGCTGCCGATGAACCAGGTGCCGATGAGCACCGCCAGGGCGCTGGCGAACGTGCCGCCGACCGCGTCGACGACCTTGGCGGGCTCCCAGGTGACGTGGCTGCGGATCACCGCGCCGATCGTCGAGGAGGCGAACTGGCCGATGACGGCCGACAGGAAGAGGATCACGATGGCCAGCAGGGCCTGCTCGGTGTCTCCGTCGACCACGGCGCCGGCGATCGGGGGGGCGATGAAGACGCCCAGGACGAGCCCGCCGACGAACCCGACGAAGCTCATGGCCCCGATGATGAACCCCTGCCGGTATCCCGACACCGCGAAAGCCACCATCAGGGCGATCAGGATGAGGTCCAGGAGATCACCGCTCACCCCTTTACGGTATCCAGCCTCCGCCTGGCGCGCGTAGCCCTTCTCCGAGCTCCGTTGTCGTTATCGTGGCCTGCATGGCAACGATCGGGGGGCCGGTGTCCGTCGCGTCGCTGATCGAGACGGCACTGGGGGATCCGGACCATGACGGCGCGATCCGCTGGCAGGCGATCGCACTTCTGCAGGAACGGGGCGATCTGGAGACCTTCACCGCGGCCCGCAGGCTGTGCGGGGGAGAGAGCAAGGACGAGCGCATGCTCGGCGTCGACATCCTGGGACGGCTGGGCTTCGTCGACCGGAGTCTCCCGGTCCTGCGCTTCCTCGCCGCCTCCGAGGACGACCCGATGGTGCTCTACTCGGTGCTGATCGCCTTCGGGCACATGCGCGACCGCCGCGCGCTGCCCTCGGTGATCGAGCTGGCCGGGCACCCCGACGCGGGCGTCCGGTACGGCGCGGCCTACGCGCTGCCGAACATCGTCGGCAGCCCGCCCGACCCGGCCGGCCTGGCGGCGCTGCGCCGCCTGACCTCCGACTCCGACGAGGACGTCGCCGACTGGGCGTGCCTGGGCATGACGCTGCTGGGCGCCCGGTAGCGCCCGCCCGCACGGCGTCCGGCGCGCCCGCTCAGCTCCGGGAGACGAGGTCCAGCACCTCCTGGGGGAGGTCCTCGACCCGTGAGCGGTCCCAGGGCCGGTCGAAGTCCGAGACGGCCAGCACCCGGTCGAGCACGCCCGCGGTGAACCCCCAGACCAGCAGGCCGCGCACCCGGAACGCCGGGCCGATGTAGCCGCGTGGATGGCGCAGCAGGAGCCGGTTGGCCGGATCGACCAGCTCGGCGACCGGGACCCGCTCCACCGCCTCCACCTCGTCGGGCGAGGCCGCGTGCACGGCGGAGGGGGTGTGCCACCAGCCGACCACCGGGGTCACCCGGTTGTCGCTGTGCGAGACGAACAGCTCGGGCATGACGCCGACCACGTGGACGCCCGCCGGGTCGAGACCGGTTTCCTCCTCGGCCTCCCGCAGCGCCGCGCCGACCGGGCCGCCGTCACCGGGGTCGATCCCGCCGCCGGGGAAGGCGGGCTGCCCCGGATGCCGCCGGCCGTTCGAGCTGCGCTGGATCAGCAGCACGTCCGGGCCGAGCGGCCCCTCGCCGAACAGCAGCAGCACCGCGGCCCGCCGCCCGCCGGACCGGGGCGGGCGCAGCTCCGCGGGGACCGGAATCTCCGCCGCCCGTCCGGCGAGCGTCTCCAGCCACTCGGGTACTTCCACCACCGCACCTCCGGTCCTCTGCACCCCTGTGCAACGCAAGATCTCCTCCCACGCTTCCCGGCGGGGCCCGCCTACGAGAACGGGCCGGGACGCACCAGCCCGGCGGCCTGCTCCGGGTCCGTGGGGCCGGTGCCGTACGACGGGCACAGGGCCGCCAGCGGGCACGCGCCGCAGGCGGGCCTGCGGGCGTGGCAGATGCGGCGGCCGTGCCAGATCAGGCGGTGCGACGCCATCGTCCAGTCGCGCTTCGGGATGAGCCCGGCCACGACGTGTTCGATCTTGACCGGATCGGTCTCCTCGGTCCAGCCGAACCGGCGCACCAGCCGCTGGAAGTGGGTGTCCACGGTGATCCCGGGCACGCCGTAGGCGTTCCCCAGGACCACGTTGGCGGTCTTGCGCCCGACGCCGGGCAGGGCCACGAGGTCCTCCAGCCTGCCGGGGACCTCTCCGCCGTGCCGCGCGCACAGCGCCTGCGCCATGCCGATGATGCTCGCGGCCTTGGCCCGGAAGAACCCGGTGGACCGGATGATCTCCTCCAGCTCGGCCCGGTCCGCCCCTGCGTAGTCCTCCGCCGTCCGGTACTTCGCGAAGAGCGTGGGGGTGACCATGTTGACGCGCTTGTCGGTGCACTGCGCGGACAGGATCGTGGCGACCAGCAGCTCCAGCGGATCACCGAAGTCGAGCTCGCAGTGCGCGTCGGGATAGGTCTCCGCCAGGATGCGGTCCATCCGCCGGGCGCGACGGACCAGGGCGAGTCTGGATTCACCTGCCGGACGGTCTTGACGGGGCACGGCGACAGCCTATGCCCCCGGGCCCCCGCCGGACCTCGCGATGGAATGAGTCACAATGGCTGTTGCGGACGCCGAGGACCGGCGCCGAGGCGCCCGCGCGACGACACCCACCAGCGCAGAGCCAGAGGACGACGTGCGGACACGAGAGCAAGGGACGGGGCGTTCGCCGGCGGCACCACGCGAGCGCGGCAAGCCCGAGGACGATGCGTGAACCCTCAACAAGGAGGCACCGTGAACACCGACGACGTGCTGGCCAAGGCCCCTCTGTTCTCCGCTCTCGACCGCGAGGGCGCCGCCGCCCTGCGCACGAGCGTCACCGAGGTCCAGCTGTCCAAGGGGCAGACCCTCTTCAACGAGAACGAGACGGGTGACCGGCTCTACGTCGTCCTCGAAGGCAAGATCAAGCTGTCCAGGACCGCGCCCGACGGCCGGGAGAACCTGCTCAGCGTGCTCGGCCCGGGCGAGATGTTCGGCGAGCTCTCGCTGTTCGACCCCCGCCCCCGTACGGCCTCCGCCATCGCGCTGACCGACGTCCGCCTGGCCGGGCTCGGCCACGACGACCTGCGCCCCTGGCTGACCGGCCGCCCCGAGGTCGCCCTGCACCTGCTGCGCGCCCTGGCCCAGCGGCTCCGCCGTACCAACGACGTGCTGGCCGACCTGGTCTTCACCGACGTGCCCGGCCGGGTCGCCAAGGCGCTGCTCGACCTCGCCGACCGCTTCGGCCGGAAGGTCGACGACGGTGTCCGGGTCCACCACGACCTCACCCAGGAGGAGCTGGCCCAGCTCGTCGGCGCCTCGCGCGAGACGGTGAACAAGGCCCTGGCCGACTTCGCCCAGCGCGGCTGGCTGCGCATCGAGGCCAAGGCCGTGGTCATCATGGACATGGAGCGCCTGCACAACCGCTCCCGCTAGGACCTGGACCTTCCGGGACCGTCCCGGCGACGCGGTGGCGGGCGCGGGCCGTGGTGGGGTCCACGCCGACCGCGCCGTCGCCCCGCCCGCCGGAGGCGGGCGCCCTCCCCGGCAGAGGGCGCGGTCACGGTGCCGGCCGGAGGTGCACGACGCCCTCAGGACCACGGCGACGGTCCCGCGTGGACGTCATCCGGGCGCCTTGCGGCTGAGGTTCTCCCAGGCGCGGTAGTCCGCCATCCGAGCTTCGAGGCCGGCCTGGACCATGTCGTAGGACGCGCCGCCGATGACGAGCCGCCGCGGCGGTTCCGGCAGGCCGACCAGCTCCATGATCACGGGCGCGGCCGTGTCCGGGGCGGGGCCTGCGTCGTCACCCCACATCTCGATCAGCCGGTCGCGCAGCCGCTGGTAGGGCGGGGCGGGTGTCGTCATCGTGGTGCCCGTGGTGAACAGGCCGGTGTCGTAGCCGCCCATCTGGACGATGGTGACCTTGACGCCGAACTGCTCGGCCTCCATCGCCACGGCCTCGGAGACCGAGTCGAGTGCCGATTTGCCGGCCGCGTACAGGCCGACCATCGGGAAGCCGCCGCCGGTGCCCATCGTCGTCACCTGCAGGATGCGACCGCCGCCCTGGGCGCGCAGCTGCGGGAGCACGGCCTGGGTGACCCAGAGCGCGCCGAACAGGTTGACGTCGAAGTGGGCTCTGATCTGCTCCTCCGTCGCCTCCTCCACCATGCCCAGCAGCATGGCGCCGGCGTTGTTGACCACGATGTCCAGCCTGCCGAAGGCCGCCGTGGCCCGTTCCACGCCCTCGAACACGGCGGCCCGGTCGGTCACGTCGAGCGGCAGCCGCACCAGCCCGTCCGGATGTCTCCGGGCGAGGTCGGCGAGCGGTTCGACGTTCCGGGCGGCCCCGATGACGCGGTCCCCCGCGCGCAGAGCCGCTTCCGTGAACGCCCGGCCCAGACCGCGCGACGCCCCGGTGATGAACCACACTCGGCTCACTGAGCCTCCTTTTTCCGATGGGTTCTCGTGATGTGGCAAGACGATACGTCTTGTATCGCCATAGTGTCAACACGGAACGTCTCGTCTCATCACGTGGTACGATCCGGGCCATGGTGAAGCAGCCCGATCCCGCGCGCCGCAGCGAGCGCTCCCGGCAGGCCATCCTCACCGCGGCCCGCGAACTGGTCTCCGAGGTGGGGTACGCCAAGCTGACCATCGAGGCCATCGCGGCCCGGGCCGGCGTGGGCAAGCAGACCATCTACCGCTGGTGGCCCTCCAAGGGCGCCGTCGTCCTCGACTCCTTCCTCGCGCTCAGCGAGGCCGGTCCCGAGCAGGACATGGCGCTGCCCGACACCGGCGATCTGGAGGCCGACCTCAAGACGGTGATGCGGGCGACGGTGGCCGAGTTCGCCGATCCGGCGTTCGAGGGGCCGATCCGCGCGCTCAACACCGAGATCATCAACGATCCCGCGCTGGCCGCCCAGTACCGCGAGAAGCTGGCCGGCCCGGTGGACGAGGCCAAGAAGGCCCGGTTGCGCAGCGCGCAGCGGGCCGGGCAGCTCGCCGCGGACGCCGACCTCGACCTGGCGCTCGAGGTGCTGTACGCGCCCCTCTACCAGCGCTGGCTGCTCCGCTCCGGTCCGCTCACCCCCGAGTACGCCGACGCCCTCGTCGAGGTCTTCCTCAAGGCCATGCGGCCGGCGCCGCCCGGTCGTCCGTGAACGGCGAGGCTCGGCCGATTCGGTGCGCTCGCGGCCCGTTCCGTGCTGAGCGGCGTGCCGGCCGGTGGCGAACGGCAGGACGCCCCGGCCGGGGTCCCTCAGGCCAGGCCGAGATAGTCCAACTGGGCCCGGACGGACATCTCGGCCGCGGGCCAGAGCGAGCGGTCCACGTCCGCGTAGACGGCCTCCACGATCCGCCGGGGCGTGACGGCCCCGCCCTCGTACGCCCGGCGGATCTGGTCCAGCCGCCGCCTGCGGTGGGCGATGTAGCCGTCCAGCGCGCCGACCGGGTCCGGCAGCACCGGCCCGTGGCCGGGCAGCAGCGCCTGGGCGCCGACCCGCTCGACGACGGCGCGGAGCCGGTCCAGGGAGCGGAGATACTCGGCCAGGTGGCCGTCGGGGGCGATCACGGTGGTGCCCCGGCCGAGCACGGTGTCGCCGGTCAGCACCGCCCCGTCCTCCGGCAGCCAGAAGCAGAGCGAGTCGAACGAGTGGCCGGGCGTGGCCACCACGTGCAGCTCCAGGTCGCCGGCGCGCAGCACGTCGCCGTCCTCCAGCCCCTCGTCACCGAGCCGGTGCCGGGGGTCCAGCGCCCGCACCGGGGCGCCGACCAGCCCGGCGAAGGTGCGCGCGCCGCCGCTGTGGTCGTGGTGCCCGTGGGTGAGCAGGATCGCGGCCACCCTGCGCTCCCGCAGGTGGCCGGCCACCCGGGCCAGGTGTCCCGGGTCGTCCGGCCCCGGGTCGACGACCAGCACCTCCTCGCCGCGGCCGATCACCCAGGTGTTCGTGCCGTCCAGGGTCATGGGGGACGGGTTGGGGGCCAGCAGGTTGAGCGCGTGCGCCGTCCCCGCCCCGTCCGGCCCCTCCAGCGGGATCCGCAGGCCGCTCATGCGATCTCCTCGCCCGGCGGCCCGGCGCCCGCGTTCACGGACGCCGCGCACCTCCTGATCCGCTCGTTCCGCTCACCCATGCGACCTCCTCACCCGACGGCCCGGCGGCCCGGAGCCCGCGGCCGCGCCGTACCCGCCGCTCCACCCGCTCACGCGGCGCCGAACCGGTGGTCGTCGCCGAGCACGAGCCGCACCTCGCCGTCCACCTCCGCGACCCGCGGCATGAAGGTGACGATCTCCCGCTCGGCCGCCAGCACGTCCTCGACCTTCTCGTAGGCGGACAGCTCGATCAGCGTGCGATGGGTCGGCGGCATCAGGAAGATCTCCCCCCGGGCCGCCCGCTCCACCGCGTCGCCGGGCCGTACCCAGGCGACCTGGTCGGCCTCGCCGCCGACGTCGCGGGTGCGCTGGCCGGGCGGGAGGGCCGCGACGAAGAACCGGGTGTCGAAGCGCCTGCTCTCCACCTCCGGCGTGATCCAGTGCGCCCAGGGGCGGAGCAGGTCGGAGCGGAGGACCAGGCCGCGCCTGCCGAGGAAGTCGGCGAAGGACAGGGTCCGGTCGATCAGCGCGAGCCGGTCGGCCTCCCAGTCCTCGCCGGTGGTGTCGTCCACCACGGACTCCGGCGACGCGCCGGCGAGCAGCACGCCCGACTCCTCGAAGGTCTCCCGCACGGCCGCGCAGACCAGCCCCCGCGCGGTGTTCTCGTCGGCGCGGAAGACCTCGCCCCAGCGCGCGGGCGAGGGCCCGGCCCAGGCGATCGCCCGGTCGGTGTCGCGGGGGTCCACCGAGCCGCCGGGGAAGACGTAGGCGCCGGCCGCGAAGGCCATGCTCGCCTTCCGCCGGAGCAGGTAGACCTCGACGCCCCCGCGGAGGAGGACCACGGTCGCGGCGTCCCGGGCCGGGACGGGGGCCGCCCGCCCGGCCAGGATGTCACGCGCTCGCTCGCCGAGCTCGCCGGGAAGCGGAATCCCACCCATGCCTGCGCCCTTTCCCCGAACATCACTCGGTTTCGGTTCATCATGTGGCAAAGGTCCCGCCCCGGACAATCGTCAGCGGACTTCGGCGACCACTTCGACCTCGACCGGCGCGTCCAGCGGGAGGACCGCGACGCCCACCGCGCTGCGGGCGTGCTTGCCGGCCTCGCCCAGCACCTCGGCGAGCAGCTCGCTGGCGCCGTTGACCACCTGCGGGTGCCCGGTGAAGTCCGGAGCGCTGGCGACGTAGCCGACGACCTTCACGATCCGCACCACGTTCGCCAGCCCGCCGGCCACCGACGCGACCGCCGCCAGCGCGTTGAGCGCGCAGGTCCTGGCCAGCGCGTAGGCCTCCTCCGCGCTCACCTCGGCCCCGACCTTGCCGGTCGCCGCGAGCTTGCCGTCCACCATCGGGAGCTGGCCCGAGGTGTAGACGTGGTTCCCCGACCGGACGGCCGGGACGTAGGCCGCCAGCGGCGGCACGACCTCGGGCAGCACCAGGCCGAGCCCGGCCAGCTTCTCCTCAGGGGTCACCGGTTACTCCTTCGGGCGCTTGAGGTAGGCGACCAGCTGCTCGGGGTTCGGCCCCGGCACGACCTGGACGAGCTCCCAGCCGTCCTGGCCCCAGTTGTCGAGGATCTGCTTGGTCGCGTGGACCAGCAGCGGCACCGTCGAGTACTCCCATTTCGTCATGCGAGACACATTAGCGAGGCGGCCGCCGCCCGGCGGGCCCGGCATCATGCGGCCGCGGGGGCGGGTGACGGCATGGCGCGGCCGGGCGGGCGGGTGACGGCCGGGCGGGTGCCCGCGTGAAGGGCTTTTGACCCATGTGAAGCGCATCCCAAACCGGCTCCGGCGCGAGTCCGCAAGTGACCGTTGGGTAGCCTTCGAACTGTGAATGCGCGCGACACCGACTGGGATGGAGTACGGCTTCACGTCGTCACCGGGAAGGGCGGCACCGGCAAGACGACGGTCGCCGCCGCACTCGCCCTCGCGCTCGCCGCGGGCGGCCGCAAGGTCCTGCTCGTCGAGGTCGAGGGGCGACAGGGGATCGCGCAGATCTTCGACCTGCCGCCGCTGCCGTACGAGGAGCGGAAGGTCGCCGTCGCCCCGGACGGCGGCGACGTCTACGCACTGGCCGTCGACCCCGAAGAGGCCATGCTCGACTACCTCGAGATGTTCTACGGCATGCGCCGGGCCGGGCGGGCGCTGACCAAGCTGGGCGTCGTCGACTTCGCCACCACCATCGCCCCCGGCTTCCGCGACGTGCTCGTCACCGGCAAGACCACCGAGGCCGTCCGGCGCAAGGACAAGAACGGCAGGCGGGTCTACGACGCGGTGGTGCTGGACGCGCCGCCGACCGGCCGGATCGTCCGCTTCCTCAACGTCACCAGCGAGGTCTCCGGGCTGGCCAGGATGGGCCCGATCAAGAACCACGCCGACCTGGTGAACAACGTGGTCGCCTCGCCCGAGACCGCCGTGCACTTCGTCACGCTCCTGGAGGAGATGCCGGTCCAGGAGACCCTCGACGGACTCGCCGAGCTCCACGCGGCGGGGCTGCCGCCCGGCGGCGTCTTCACCAACATGGTCAGGACCTCGCGGCTGCCCGAGGAGGCCGTCGCGGCGGCCGCCGCCGGGCGCTTCGACCCGGCCGAGCTGGCACTGGGCCTCAAGGCCGCCGGGCTCGCCGACGGCACCGCCGACGCCGCGACCGTGGCCGCGGCCCTCACCGAGGAGATCGTCGAGTACGCCCGCCGCACCGAGCTGGAGCGGCAGGAGCGGGCCTCGCTCGACGCCTCCGGCCGGCCGCGCTACGAGCTGCCGCTGCTCCCGGACGGGATCGACCTCGCCGGGCTGTACGAGTTGGCCGAATCGATCCGCACCCAGGGAGCGGCATGACAGAGCGGCCCGGAGGTCACCGGCCCCCGCCGGAGCTCGACCTCGACGCGATCATCGACGACCGGAACACCAGGATCATCGTGTGCTGCGGCTCCGGCGGCGTGGGCAAGACCACCACCGCGGCGGCCATCGGCCTGCGCGCCGCCGAGCGCGGGCGCAGCGCCGTGGTCCTCACCGTGGACCCGGCGCGGCGGCTGGCACAGTCGATGGGGCTGACCGAGCTCGACAACACGCCCCGGCCCGTCGCGGGCGTCGAGGGACCGGGCGAGCTGCACGCCATGATGCTCGACATGAAGCGGACCTTCGACGAGATCATCGAGGCGCACGCCGACCCCGAGCGGGCCCGGCAGATCCTGTCGAACCCCTTCTACCAGTCCCTGTCGTCCAGCTTCGCCGGGACGCAGGAGTACATGGCGATGGAGAAGCTCGGCCAGCTCCGCCGGACCGGCGAGTGGGACCTGATCGTCGTGGACACCCCGCCGTCCCGGTCCGCCCTGGACTTCCTGGACGCTCCGGAGCGGCTCGGCCGCTTCCTCGACGGGCGGTTCATCCGCCTGCTGATGGCCCCGGCCAAGGCGGGCGGGCGCAGCGCCTTCAAGCTGTTCAACGCCGGCTTCGGGTTCGTCGCCGGGGCCCTGAACAAGCTGCTGGGCGCACAGCTGATCAAGGACCTGCAGACGTTCGTCTCCGCCCTGGACGCCGTCTTCGGCGGGTTCCGCGCCCGGGCCGAGCAGACCTACCGGCTGCTGCAGGCCCCGGGGACCGCCTTCGTGGTCGTCGCCGCGCCCGAGCGGGACGCCATGCGCGAGGCCTCGTACTTCGTGGAGCGGCTGGCCGAGGAGGGCATGCCCCTGGCTGGGCTCGTGGTCAACCGGGTGCACCGCTCGCCCGCGTCCGGGCTCTCGGCCGCCCGCAGTTGCGCGGCGGCCGAGGACCTGGAGGCGCGGGGCGAGCACGAGCTGACCTCCGCGGTGCTGCGGCTGCACGCCGACCGGATGCAGCTGGCCGTCCGCGAGCACCGCGAGCAGGAGCACTTCTTCTCCGCCCACCCCACGGTCCCGGTGACCCAGGTCCCCGCGATGCCCACCGACGTGCACGACCTGGAGGGTCTGCGCGAGGTGGGCGCCCTCCTGGCGGAGAGGGAGCGTCCCGCGGCCTGACCGCGGCCGCGGCCGCGGCCGGGGACCGCGCACACGTACGGCCCGCGGGGTATTCCTCGCCCACGGCGACGCCGGAGGCGAGGGGTCCCCACATGCGTACGGCCGGCGGGCGGCGCCGGCCGTACGGGTCGAATCGTGCCGCCGGATCGTGCCGGGGCGTCTCGCGGGCTCAGCCGGCGATCAGCTCGTTGGTCCGCTCGTACTCCTCCTTGGCCATCTCCAGGAGGTCCCGCCAGGAGTCGACATCGGGGCGCCGGCGCAGCAGCGCCCGGCGCTCTCTCTCGGTCATTCCGCCCCACACCCCGAACTCGATGCGGTTGTCCAGCGCGTCGGCGAGACACTCGGTCCGGACCGGGCATCCTCGGCAGATGAGCTTTGCTCGGTTCTGAGCAGCACCCTGGACGAACAGCGCGTCAGGATCCGCACCCTTGCAGGCCGCGCTGGACGTCCAATCCGTGATCCACATTCGACCCCACTCCCCTTAGGTGGTCAGTCGTGACTTGGAGCCGACGGGCGCGGTCGTCGGGCTTCCGTATTCAGTTGCCGCAGAAAGAGAACGTACGCAATCAGACGTTCGGGCGGACAGACCCCGGCGGGACCAAATTCCTGCATGGTCATCGGCGGCCATGTGGCCGGGAATGACTAGTTACCTCTCCGCGGATCAAGGGAAGGCCAAGCTTGATCGGCCTTCTGTTGCCTTCTCGGCCCCCGGGTCGACGTACTCTTGGTGCTGTGCAAGCTCTAGGCAAAGATCAGAAGTCGGCAGCGGGGAACGTGTTGCGGCTCGTGGCCGCGGGCGCGGCCGCTGGGGTGTTGGTCGCAGCCGTCGCGCTCCCGGCGATGGGCGGCGCCGGCGTGACCGCGAAGTCCGCGATCGAGGGGTTGCACCTGCAGCCGGAGGAGCTCAAGGAGCCCCCGCTGCCCGAGGTCACCAGGCTTCTCGACGCGAACGGCAAAGAGTTCGCGCAGTTCTACTACGAGAACCGCGAGTCGGTGAAGCTCGACCAGATCGCCGACGTCATGAAGACCGCGATCGTCGCGATCGAGGACTACCGGTTCTACGAGCACGGCGCGATCGACGTCGAGGGCACGGCCCGCGCCGCCATCAAGAACTTCTCCGGCGGCGGCGTCGTGCAGGGCGGTTCCTCCATCACCCAGCAGTACGTCAAGCTCGTGCTGGTCAACAGCGCCGAGACCAAGGAGGAGCAGGAGGCCGCGGTCGCGCCCACCCTCGCCCGCAAGCTCAAGGAGCTGCGCTACGCGCTGGCGATCGAGGAGAAGTACACCAAGTCGGAGATCCTGGAGCGCTACCTCAACATCTCCTACTTCGGCGCGGGCGCGTACGGCATCCAGGCCGCCGCCAAGCGCTTCTTCGACAAGCCCGCCTCCGAGCTGACCCTGTGGGAGGCCGCCACGCTGGCGGGCGCCGTGCAGAACCCCAGCGTGACCGACCCCAACCTCGGCAAGGCCCACCGCCAGCGGCTGCTGGAGCGGCGCAACGTCGTGCTGAACCGCATGCAGGAGCTCGGGAAGATCACCAAGGAGGAGGCCGAGGAGGCCAAGGCCAAGAAGCTCGGCTACAAGGACGTCCCGGTCCCCGGCGGCTGCGACCAGAGCGACTACCCCTACTTCTGCCTCTACGTCCAGCACGAGATCCTCAACAACGAGGAGTTCGGCAAGACCCCCGAGGCCCGCAAGAAGTTCCTCCAGCGCGGCGGGCTGACGATCAAGACGACGCTCGACCCGCAGGCCCAGAAGGCCTCCGAGAAGGCGATCAGGAAGTACGTCAAGACCACCGACAAGCCGGTCGCCGCGCAGGCGATGGTCGTCCCGGGCACCGGCGCCATCAAGGCGATGGCGGCCAGCCGCAAGTTCGGGCAGAACAAGAAGAAGAACGAGATCAGCTACAACCTCGTGGCCGACGTCGCGCACGGCGGCGGCACGGGCTTCCAGGCGGGTTCCACGTTCAAGCCCTTCACCCTGCTCACCGCCCTGAGCCAGGGCATGAAGCTCAACGACGGCTTCAGCACCGGCTCCGGCTACAACGCCCCGAGCAACGCCGCCTTCCGCGACTGCAAGGGCAACCGGGTCGGCGAGCCGAGCCACACGGTCCACAACTCCAGTGAGGGCGGCGGCGGCTTCAAGACCCTGACCACCGGCACCCTCGGCTCGGTGAACACCTTCTTCATGAAGCTGGAGGAGGTGGTCGGGCTCTGCGAGACCGTCAAGACGGCCCAGAAGCTCGGCATCAAGCGCGCCGACGGCCAGCCGCTGAAGGAGTACGAGACCTTCACCCTCGGCATCAACGAGATGGACCCGGTGACGGTCGCCGCCGCCTACGCGACGATCGGCGCGCGCGGCGCCTACTGCAAGCCGATGGCCATCACCGAGATCCGCGACCGCAACAACAAGGCCACCTCCTACAAGCCCAAGTGCAAGCAGGTGCTGGACGAGGAGGTCGCCGACGCGGCCAGCCACATCATGTCCGGTGTCTTCACCAAGGGCACGATGAGCGGCGTCGGCGGCATCGGCCGTCCCGCGGCGGGCAAGACCGGCACCACCGACGCCTACACCGCGGCCTGGTTCGCCGGCTACACCCCCGACCTGGCCTCGGCGGTCAGCATCGGCGACCCGCGCGGCGCCTTCAAGCACGACCTGATCGGCGTGACCATCGGCGGGCGCTACTACTCCTACGTGTACGGCGCGTCGATCTCCGGGCCGATCTGGAAGGAATCCATGATCGGCGCGCTGAAGGGCGTGGAGGCGACCCCGTTCACCCCGGTGAACATGGAGCGCTTCGGCGGCTGCTCGGCGGGCCGGTGCGCCCCGCCGCCCAAGAAGAAGCCCGTCGAGGTGGACGGCGACAACGGCGGCGGCGGCAACGACGACGGCGCCTTCGACGTCGCCACGCCTCCGGACGGCTGGGGCGACGCGAACGGCGGCGCCCCGATCGTCCCCTGACCGGGCGCCCCGCCGAGCCCCCAGCGGGGCTCGGCGGGGCTCGCCGGCGGCCCCGGCGAGAACGGCGGGGCTTTCCCGGCGGGGGCTCGGCGGGCCGCTCAGCCCGCCAGGCGGGCCCGTACGGCCTGGGCCACCCTGCCGCCCTCGGCGCGCCCGGCGACCTTGGGGTTGACGATCTTCATGACCTGCCCCATCGCCTGCGGCCCCGAGGCGCCGCTCTCGGCGATGGCCTCGTCCACGAGGGCGGCGAGCTCCTCGTCGGAGAGCTGGGCCGGGAGATACTCCTCCAGGACGGCCTGCTCGTCCAACTCGGCCTGCGCCTGCTCCGTACGGCCGGCCCCCGCGAAGGCCTCGGCCGCCTCGCGGCGCTTCTTGGCCTCCTTGGTCAGCACCTTGATGATCTCGTCGTCGCTCAGCTCACGCGCGGTCTTGCCCGAGACCTCCTCGACGTTCACGGCCGCCAGGGCCATACGGATCGTCCGGGTGCGGACCTCGTCCTTGCTCTTCATGGAGGCCGTCAGATCGGCCTTCAGCTTTTCCTTCAATGCGCTCATGCGATCCATCTTCCCGCCTCACCAGCCCTGTTGTATTCCGGGTTTCCCCCGGCGGGCCGGATTCCCGGTACGGCTCGGGCATGATGGAGGGGTGAGGAAAGCAGCCGCGGTACCCCTGTCCCTGCTCGGCGCCGGTGTGGCCGGTCTCGCCTACGCCTCGGTCGTCGAGCGCAACGCGTTCCGCCTGCGCCGTTTCGACGTGCCCGTGCTGGAGCCGGGGCAGCGCCCCGTGCGCGTCCTCCACCTGTCCGACCTGCACCTCACCCCCCGCCGGCGGCTGCTCATCGAGTGGGTCCGCTCGCTGGGCGACCTCCGGCCCGACCTGGTGGTCAACACCGGCGACTCCATCGCCCACCCCGACGCGGTCCCCGCGCTCCTGCACGCGCTCGAACCGCTGCTGGGCCGTCCCGGCCTGTTCGTGTACGGCTCCAACGACCTGTACTCCCCGCGGCCCAAGAACCCCGCCCGCTACCTGATGCGCCCCTCCAAGGGCGACAACGACCGGCGTGTGCCCGATCTGCCGTGGGAGGAGCTGGGCGCCGGGATGGCCGCCGCGGGCTGGCTGGACATGAACAACACCACCGCCCGCATCAAGGCCGGCGACCTCGACGTGGCGGTGGGGGGCATCCACGACTCCCACATCGACCGCGACCGCTACGACGCGATCGCCGGCCCCGCCCCCGCGGACGCCGACCTCCGCCTGGGTGTGATGCACTCGCCGGAGCCGCGCAACCTGACCCGCTTCGCCGCCGACGGCTACCAGCTGCTGCTCGCCGGCCACACCCACGGCGGCCAGATCTGCATCCCGTTCTACGGCGCGCTGGTCACCAACTGCGGCATCGACCGGGCCCGGGTGAAGGGTCTGAGCCGGCACGACTCCGCCTACCTCCACGTCTCCGCGGGCCTGGGCACCAGCCCGTACTCCCCGGTCCGCTTCGCCTGTTTCCCCGAGGCGTCGCTGCTGACGCTCGTGCCGCGCCGCCGAGGTGTCACAAGCACCCACGAAGTCCGCTAGACTCTCTCAAGCACGAGCAAGACGGCGTGCACCGGGGTGTAGCGCAGCTTGGCAGCGCGCTTCGTTCGGGACGAAGAGGTCGTGGGTTCAAATCCCGCCACCCCGACAGAGAAGGCCGAGAGGGCCGCTTCCGAGGATCGGAAGCGGCCCTCTCGGTTTTCCGGGTGACCGTTCCCGCGTGACCCGCTGCGGGACCGCGCCTCCGGGCCTCCGTGCCTCCGGGCCTCCGTGCCTCCGGGGACCGGCTGCGGGACCGCGCCTCCGGAGGCGATCCGGAGGCGCGGTCCCGCGGGGCGGCGTCCCGCCCCGGAGCGCGGGTCAGCGGCAGGCCAGGCCGGTCAGGTGGTGCCGGGTGTTGAAGTGCACCTTGTCCTTCTTGTTGAACCGGGTCACCTCCCCGTCCGAGTAGAGCACGCTGATGCTCACGCACATGTTCTTGCCGTAGACCTTGACCGGGCCGGCGTAGTACTTGAAGTCGCCGCTGTCGGAGTCGTAGTTGTTCTTCATGCGGTCCTCGGTCCACCGCTGGTTGTACATCGTGAGCAACATCGGGGTGGGGCGGCCGTAGCGGGGACTCCCCTTGCGCTTGACGTAGACGGCGCAGTTCCACCCCGTCTTCGCGTTGTAGTAGAGCTTGACGTCGGTGACGTAGTACTTCTTGCCGGTGAGGGTGTCCCTCGACGGCACCGGCCAGCTGCCCACGAGCGAACCGCTGCAGCCGTAGCCTCCCGCCGAGGCCGAGGCCGAGGCCGGGACGGCCGTGGCGATCCCGGACGTGACCAGTGCCGCCGCCGCGACCACGGCGGCGCGCCTGCGCATACTCATCTTCACTCTTCCGTTCATCGTCCATCTCCTCGTGGTGGGTCCGTGAGAGGCGCCGGGCGGGACCGCCCCCGGGTGGTCCCGCCCGGCGTCCCGGAGAGGCCACCGGGGTCAGCAGCGCTCGCTCGTCGAGGCCTTCCGGGCGCCGGAGCCGGGGAACGGCCCGTGCCCGATCCAGCCGAGCGCCCGGGTGCACTTCGAGAGCGTGGCCGTGCCGTACGACCACAGCTCGGTGAACCGGCCGCTCTTGCAGCGGGGGCCCTCCACCGTCGTCCTGCCGGAGCCGGAGCGCGTGGTGACGGAGGCGCAGGCGTTCCACGACTTGTGGCTGCTGCGCCAGGAACCCCAGACGTAGATGTAGGCCCAGTTCTTGTTGCAGCCCTTGAACTGCTTCACCGAGGCGAACGTCTTGCCGCCGGAGGTGATGTGGGCGGTCGATCCGATCTGCGTCACGCGGGAGCAGCTGGGGTTGGTCTCGGCGTGTGCCGGCCCGCCGAAGCCGGCCAGCATGGGCAGCGCCAGGGCGCCTGCGGCGGCGGCCTGAGCGAACGTTCTCCTCATCGTGTGCACTTTCCGGTCGGATGCAGGGACTCGTGTCCGCGGCCCCGCCGTCCAGGACGGGCGGGGTGGGACACGAGACAGCCTGGACCGGAACCCTGTACTCCTCCTGAACACGCTGTCAGAACGTGCCTGCACGACCGCTGCACCCCTTGGCGGACCGGTGAAATATCAGGTCGGGGCCATGGCGCTAGGGGACGACGGTCACGTCGAAGAAGATCCCCGACAGGTGGGGCATGAAGGGCACACCCTGCGCGTCGACCATCTTCCAGTAGACCTTGCACCGTCCCGGCGTCGACCGCGCCTGCACGCGCACGCTCACGAGCACCGTGCCGCCCGGCTCGGTGTCCGGGATCCGCACCGTCTCCGGTGAGTCGCACCCGTCTTCTCCCGGCTGGAGCGGCTGGCGGGCCAGCCGCCGATCGTGCCAGGCGACCGATCCCGTGTTGGTGAGCTTCCAGGTCTTCAGGAAGCGCCGGCCCGCCTTGACCGTGCTCCCGTCCGGGTAGGTGACGTCGGCGTCGAGCCGCGAGCTGTCACCGGGGATGGGCCGCTGGAGGCCGGCGGCGGTCGCCGGGGACGCCGGGGAGGCCGGGGACGGTGAGGAGGGAGCGGGCGGCGAGGAGGGGGAGGAGGCGCCGGGCGGGTCCGGTTCCCGCAGGAGGCCGTATCCTCCGATCTCCAGTCCGGCGAGTCCGAGCACGCAGCCGGCGCCGACCGCGGCGGCCCACGTCCTCCGGCGCCCCCGCCGCACGGCTCCGCCGGGCGGGGTCCGTCCCGGCTCCTCGGCGCGGCCGCCGCGCCCTCCCATCGCGGGGTCCGCCACGGGATCCGCCGGAGGATCCACCACGGGGTCCGCCGCGGAACCCGCCGGGGGAGCCTCCACAGGGTCCGGGGCGAGATCCGGGGCGGAGTCCGCCGCACGGTCCGCGGCGCCGTCTTCCGGGCGGCGGGAGGGCCGCACCCGCACCGGAGCGGGGACCATGCCGTCCGGAGCCTCCTCTCCGATGATCTGGAGGTGGAGGCGGCGCAGTTCGGGGCGCGGGTCCGTTCCGAGCTCGTCGGCCAGGAGGTTCCGGAGCCGCTCGTAGGCCGTCAGGGCCTCGGCGGACCTGCCGGTCAGGTGCAGGAGCCGGATCAGCCTGTACTGCAGGGACTCGCGGAGCGGGTTTCGCGCCGCCTCGTCCACCAGGTCCGCGACCAGGCTGGCCGGGATGTCCTCCTGCGCGATGCACAGGTCCACGTGGGACTCCACCGTCGAGAGCCGGAGTTCCTCCAGCCTCGCCGCCTGGATCTCGACGCAGGGGGTCGGCGGCACGTCGGACAGCGGCGCGCCCCGCCACAGCGCGAGTCCCCGCCGTATCCCGGACAGGTCGCCGAGCGCGACGGCGGCCTCGAAGCGGGAGACGTCCGTCTCGGCGTTCTCCAGGTTCAGCTCGTATCCTCCCGACCGGCTGACCAGGACCTTCCCGGCCACCTCGGCGGGGGCGATGGAACGCAGCGTCCCGCGCAGCCGGGAGGCGCGGACCTGGACGGCGTTCGCCGGATCGGCGGGCAGGCGATCCGGCCAGAGGGCGGCGGCCAGGTGCTCGCCGGAGACCAGTTGGCCGGGGTGGGCGAGCAGTTCACCGAGGAAGGCCCTGTCCTTGGCCGCGGTCGGGGAGACGGATCGCCCACCGTGCGCGATCTCGAGCGGGCCGAGCATGAGGAACTCCACGCCGGGCAGTTTGCCACGTATCGACACGAACTTTCGGAGAAGAGCAGGAATGGGGCGGATGTCCGTCCCGCTCCCTCCCTGTGCCGGGCCGGCCCCGGCTGCTCCCGACGACCCGTTGAAGCCCCGCGAAGGGCGGCGGCCGTGATGGGCCGCACTACGGGCTGACCGGCCTCGGGTGCCACCCGGTCATCGCCGGGCGGCGACCACGTCAGGGATGCCGGCGCCGTCCAGCACGACCGGCCGGTGACCGGCTCCGGCCAGCAGGGTCGCCGCGATGGCGGCCCGCCGTCCGGAGGCGCAGGCGGTCAGCACCGGCCGGGAGGGGTCCAGCTCGCCGGGGACGCCCTCGCTCACCAGGTCGGGCAGGAACCTCTCCACGGCCCCGTCCAGCCGTACGGCCCGGCGCTCGGCGGGCGTGCGCACGTCGAGCACCTGCGCACCGGGCAGGGCGAGGCGCTCCAGGAAGGTGGGCAGGTCCACCGGCGTGAACGTCTGGACGGCCGCCGGGCCGAGGTCGCGGACGACGCCGCGGACGGTGTCGGCGCCGATCCGGGCGAGCTGGACGACCGCCTCGGTGACGTCCTGGCCGGGCTCGGCCGCGAGCACCAGCGGCGCCCCGTACGGCAGGAGCCACCCCGCCCAGAGGCCGAAGTCGTCGCCGAGCTCGATCCCGACCGAGCCGGGCAGGGCGCCCTCGGCCTGGACGCGCCGGGGGCGGACGTCGACCACCGTCGCCTCCCCGGGCAGCCCTGCGACGGTCAGCTCGGGAACGCGCAGGCAGGGCACGGGCGGTGCGCCGAGGATGTTCGCCCGCCCCATGTGCCGGTAGAACGCCGGGACGGGTAGCGGGTCGGCGAGCAGCTCGTCGGCGAAGCGCTCGGCGTCGCCGACGGCCAGCAGCGGGTTCCCGGCGAGTTCGGCGCCGATGGTGGAGGTGCGGCGGTCGGTCCCGGTGGAGGCGCAGAACGAGCCCGCGCCGTGGGTGGGGAACACGGGCGTCTCCGGCGGCAGGGCGGCCAGCCGGCGCAGCGAGCCGTACTGGAGCCGGGCCAGGGTGCGGGCCCGCTCGGGGCCCAGCAGGTCGGTACGGCCGGCCGAGGCGACCAGCAGGCTGCCGCCGGAGAAGAGCGCGGCGGGCTCCCCGTCGGCCAGCACGAGGTAGCCGGTGTGCTCGGGGGTGTGGCCGGGCGTGTGGATGGGGCGGATGACCAGGCCGCGCCCGCCGTGGATGTCCTCCAGGTGGAAGGCGGGCGTGCAGGGGTAGGCGGGGGCCGCGGCGGCGGGCAGCACCAGCTCGGCGCCGGTGCTCAGCGCGGCCTGCCGGGCCCCGGAGACGTAGTCGTTGTGCAGGTGGGTCTCCAGCACGAACCGCGGCTCCACCCGGCGCTCGGCGGCGGCCCGCAGGAACCGGTCGATGTCGCGCTGCGGGTCGACGAGCACGCCCATGCCCCGGTGGGTCAGCAGGTAGCTCTGGTCGCCCAGCCCCGGGGTGCGGAACGGCACGACCTCCATGTCCTCACCCCCGATCGTCGCAGGCGGGGCCTCTCCCGAACCGGGTCCCCTCAGGGCCTCCTACCCGGCGGAGGGCGGAGAAGGCCTGCGGCGGCGCACCCGCCGGGACCGCCGTCTCCGGTCAGACCACGTCGAAGTCGGCCATCATCGCCATGTCCTCGTGTTCGAGGATGTGGCAGTGGATCATGTAGCGGCCCCGGTACCCCTCGAAGCGGACCAGGACGTCCACGACCTCGTAGGGGCGCACGTCCACGGTGTCCTTCCAGCCCGCGTCGGTCGGGGCCGGCGGCCTGCCGTTGCGGGAGAGCACCTGGAAGCGACCCAGGTGCACGTGGACGGGGTGGTGGAAGTCGCTGGTGAACCGCCAGACCTCGGTGGTGCCCAGGCGCGGCCTGGCCAGCGGCACCCCGGGGCGGTACGGCCGCCCGTTGATCGTCCAGGACCCGCCGCCGCCCTGCCCGGTGCGGCGGAAGTCGAAGACGCGCGTCGCGACGGCCGCCGACCGGTCGAGGGGCTCGACGTCGCCCAGCCGCTGCGGAACCCTGCTGTCGTCGCGCGCCCTGCGCGTGACGCGGAAACGCATGACGTCGCGCGCCGGTCCGGTGCCCAGCGTGTTGACCAGGGTCACCTCGGTGCCGACGGGGTGGGCGGAGAAGTCCACGACCACGTCGAAGCGCTCGGCGGGCGCCATCGTGATCGTGTCGTGCGCCACCGGCGCGGCGAGCAGCCCCAGGTCGCTGCCGACCTGGACGAACCGGCCGCCGGGAGTCAGCGCCAGCCGGTAGCGGCGGGCGCCTGAGGCGTTGAGCAGCCGCAGCCGGTAGCGGGCCGCGTCCACCTCCAGCACCGGCCAGGGCGCCCCGTTGACCAGGATCACGTCGCCCTCGACCCCCTCCATGCAGGCGTCCTCCACTCCCGCCCTCAGCAGCAGGGTGCCGTCCACCGCGGGGTAACGGAACGAGCCGTCCTCCTCGAAGGCCCGGTCGCAGATCATCAGCGGCAGGTCGCGCTCGCCCTTCGGCAGGGGCAGGGCGTCGTCCTCGTCGTCGCGGACCAGCAGGAAGCCCGCCAGGCCCCGCCACACCTGCGGCGCGGTGAAGTCCATCCGGTGGTCGTGGTACCAGAGCGTGGCGGCCCGCTGGTCCAGCGGGTAGACGTAGTCCTTGGCCCCGGAGTGGAAGGTCCACCGCGTCAGGTCGTGGTGGGAGGAGTGCCCTCCGGCTGGCGGGCGGAACCCGCGGCCGGCCGCCACCACCAGGTCGGTGGGGTAGCCGTCGGAGTCCGGCGGGGTGACGCCGCCGTGCAGGTGCGTCGAGGTGGGCACGGGCAACTCGTTGCGGACCCGGATGACGGTGCGCTCCCCGCGGCGCAGGTCGAAGGTCGGCCCGGGGAACGTGCCGTCGTAGCCCCACACCTCGGTCGTCGTCCCCGGGATGATCTCCACCTCGGCGGCGCGCTGGACCACCTCGTAGTGGCCGGGCCGCACCGGGCGCGCCGTCGCGGGCACGGGCAGCGGCACGGTGAACGGCCGGGGCAGCGGCAGCGCGCTGCGCAGGCCCTCGCCCGCGGCCTCGGCCGCGAGGGCGCCGCACCCGGCGGCCGCGAGACCGGTACCGCCGAGCAGCCCGAGGAAGCCCCGGCGGGAGAGGCGCGAGGTCACGCGCCCTCCGTCCGCAGGCCGGTCCAGGCCCACCAGGCGAGCACGGCCGAGGCGCCGAAGTCGAGCACGCCGATCGGGAAGTGCCCGATGAGGACGCGCTCCTGCCCCAGCATGACCTGGAGTGTCTCCGGAGCGGCGAGCGCGCCGGTGGCCAGGGCGGGCCATGCCGGGCCCCGGCCCGGACGCCACAGCAGGATCGCGGCGACGACCTGGAAGAACAGCATGCCGTAGGTGAACCCGCCGTTGTCACGGTGCCAGGTGAGCATGTCCACGTCGCCGGTGACGAACATCCCGGCCAGCACGGCCTGCACGAGCACGCCGAGCAGGTGCAGGGTGGCGGTGGCGCGCAGCGACCAGAGGATCCAGCGCGGCGGAGGGGTGCGGCGGGCCCGCGGGCGGGCCTCGACCGGATCGGTTGAGATGCTCATGGGCGGCATGCTGCCGCGCCGCCGCCGCGTGGTCGTCAGCCCGGGGACGGCACCCCGCCGTACTCCCCGGGGTGTCCCCCCGTACTTCCCCGGGAGTACGGCGGAGCCTCGCGAGGGCGCTCACCGGCCGTGCGGGACGTGGCCGGCGAGGACGCGGGCCAGGCCGGCCAGGCCGAGCGCCAGGCCCTCCCGTTCGGTCTCGGTGAGCCCCGCGAACAGCCCGGCGTGGACGGCGCGCAGGTCGGCGCCCACCTGGTGCGCGGCGGCCAGGCCGTCGCCGGTGAGGCGGAGCCGGTAGAGGCGGCGGTTGGCCGGGTCCCGGTCCCGGGAGAGCCATCCCCGGCGCTCCATGCCCGCGGCGAGCCGGCTCACGGTGCTCTTCTCCAGGCCCAGCCGGGCGGCCAGCTCCTGCTGGGAGAGCGTGCCGGCGTCGGCCAGCTCCCCGAGGGCGAACACCTCCGACGGGGAGACCCGGAGCCCGCCGTACTCGCGCGGTTCGAGCAGCCGGCCGGTGCGGACGAGGAGCTGGAGGAGGCGGCTCAGGCCGTCGTCGGGGAAGGCGGTCCGCTGAGTTGTGTGGTGCAACTATTGGTCCTATGATCGGCGACAGACAGTTGTATTGGACAACTATAGGAGGGTGCCGTGCGCGCCGCCGACCACGCCCATGCGACCCTGTTCGGCCTCTTCCACCACGGCGGTCTCTACGACCGGCTGGTGAGCCTCGGCTTCCGCCCCCTCTACCGGCGGGTCGCGGCCGACGTCGCCTCCGCCCCGCTCCCCGAGGGCTCCCGGGTCCTCGACGTGGGCACGGGACCCGGCCGGGTCCCCCTGGCGATCGCCGCGGCCCGCCCCGACCTGAGGATCGAGGGCCTCGACCTGTCCCCCGGCATGATCGACCGGGCCCGGCGGAACGCCGCACGGGCCGGAACGGCGGGCCGGGTGGAGTTCACCGTCGGCGACGTCGCCGACCTGCCCCACCCCGACGGCAGCGTCGACCTCGTCGTCTCCACCATGAGTCAGCACCACTGGCCCGACCCGGCGGCGGGCATGCGCGAGCTGAGCAGGATCCTGCGCCCCGGCGGGCAGGTCTGGATCTACGACTTCCGGGTGGCGCTCCGGCGGGCCGAGACGGCCGCCGGACCGGTGTTCCCCGGCCGTCTCACGCGCCGGGAGGCCGTGCGCACCGGCCGCCTGGCGTCCGGGCTCATCGGCCGCCTCGTCATCCGGCCCGCGTGACGGCCTCCCCGGAGGCCCCGCCCGAGGTCTCCGCCGCGGCCTTCCCCGCGCTCCCTCCGGTGTCCCGTCCGGCGGACGTGCCGGCCGGCGCCGCCGCCGTACCGGCCCGTGCTCCGGGACCGTCCGCCCCGCCCCCGCGGTTCATCCGGTTGACCGCGAGGGCGAGGGCGGCGCCGTACACCACGTGGGCGGTCCCCATCACCGCGGGGCGCCCCGGCCGGTCGTGCGGGATGGAGGGCAGGATGCCCAGCCGCGGCACCCAGCCCGCGTAGCTGCCGACCCAGATCCCCAGCGCGTAGGCGACGCCGAGCGGCGGGGAGACCCGCCGCCCCCGGGCCAGCACGCCGTACAGCGCACCCGCGGCGGCGCCGAAGCCGAAGTGGGCGACCGCGCCGAGCACGCCCTCGCCCGGCTTGGGCCGGCGCCGGTGTCCCGGCAGCGCGGCGCGGACGATGCGTTTGGGCGGCTGGTCGCCCATCAGCCCGGCGCGCTCTCCGGCGACCATCACCACGCTCATCACCGCGGTGGCGAGCACGCCTCCGGCGGTCCCTCTCAGCAGGTTGCGCATCACGGCAGGCGCCTGCCCCCGGCGCGGCGCGGGAAACCCCGCCGCGCCGGGTCAGGCGGAGCCCCGGCTGCCCGCCGTGACGAGCTCGCGCACGTCCGACGGGAGGCTCTCGCAGACCTTGTTCATGATCCCGCCCTGCGTCGCCTCGCTGGTGACCTCCATGACGACCCGCGCGATGTAGGCCGCCTGGGGTTCCTTGACGCCGGCCTTGTCCGCGATGCGGTGGACGAACTCGTCCCGCCCGAACCGCTCCCCGGCTCCGAGTCCGCCGTAGACCTCGGTCCGCCGCAGGTTCTCCCCGATCTCGTGGGGGAGCTGGGCGGCGAGGTGGTCCGCGAGCCCTTCGGAGACGCGCTCGCCGAGCGTCTCCAGGGTCGCACGGGTGGCCCGCTCGGCCTCGGCCCGGCCGGCCAGGCGGGCGCGCGCCTGTACCTGTCCGATGAACTCGTCGTGCTGCATGCTTGCTTCTCCTCCCGGCGTTCCGGTGGATCGGGGCTGGCACCCCACGAGCCATGTGTCCGTTTTGTTCTATATATCCGCATTTAACGGAACGACTCCCGGCCCCGACCGGCCCCGCGGGCGCCTCGCGGCCACCCTGCCGGACGGCGCGGCGCCGACGGGAGGCCCGCGGGGGGAGTGCCCGCAGGAGGCCACGGGAAGACGGCCCGCAGGAGGCCGGTGGAGATCAGTCCCTGCCCTGCCAGGTCGTCACGCACGCCTCGTTGCCCTCCGCGTCCGCCAGCACCCAGAAGGAGGGGGCGTGGGCGTCCGAGACCAGCACGCCGCCGGCGGCCAGTGCGGCCCGGATCCGGTGCGGGGCCTCGTCGTGCGGGACGGACACGTCGAGGTGGATGCGGTTGCGCTGCGGCCGGGCCGCGTCCATCTGCTGGAACCAGATCGCCGGTCCCTGGTCGAGCGGGTCGACGAGCGGATCCTCCGGGCCCGAGGCCCCGGCCTCGTCGGCGTAGCCCAGCACCGCCTTCCAGAAGGGGCGGATCCGGGGGATGTCCAGCGCGTCGATCGCGATCTCCAGACGCTGGACCGCGCGCGTCCCCGGATCGGCGACGCCGGGATCGGGCCAGAGGCCGAGCCGCCGCACGGCCGTGAAGACCCGCCGGGCCAGCTCCACCTCGGCCGCGGTCACCGTCCCCGCGGACGACTGCAAGGTGAGCACCAGCCGGTCCCGGCGCGCGTCCATCCGGAGGCTGCCGTCGGCGTCGTCCCCGGCCGCCTCCACCACGCGGTCGGCGATGTCGACCGCCCAGCGCAGCGTGGGCACCGGCACCGACGTCTGCAGGGCGCCCAGGACGTACCGCCAGCCCAGATCGCCGACGGCGTCGGAGACCTCCTGCCTGCTCAACCGGCCGCCCACGTCCTTCACGTCCTCGGTCATGCCCGACATGATCGCAGAAAACGACCGCCGTCCGGCGGGCGTTCCGCCCGGCCGTACGGGTGCCCGCTCCGGGGCGGGCGCCCCCGGAAGCGGAGACCCGCTCCCGGGCGTCCGGAACGGTGACCCGCTCCCGGGCGGGCGTCCCGGCGCGGGCCCCCGTTCCGGCGGCGGCCGTCAGGCCTGGCGGTACGAGCCCGCCACCTTGCGGGTGGCCACGCCGATCCGGTTCCACGCGTTGATCGTGGCGATCGCCACCACCAGCGCGGCCAGCGTCTCCTCGTCGTAGTGCCGGGCCGCCTCCTCCCACACCGCGTCGGGCACGGCCTCCCCCCGGTCGGCCAGCCGGGTGGCCTCCTCGGTCAGGGCCAGCGCCGCCCGCTCGGCGTCGGTGAAGTACGGCGCCTCCCGCCAGGCCGCCACCGCGAACAGCCGCTCGTCGCTCTCCCCGGCCTTCTTGGCCTCGTGGCTGTGCATGTCCACGCAGAACCCGCAGCCGTTGATCTGGCTGGCGCGCAGCTTCACCAGTTCCAGCGTGCTGGGCGGCACCGTGCTGGAGTGCAGGAACTTCTCCAGGCGCAGCATCGCCCGGTACGCCTCCGGCGCCAGCTCCTCGACGTTCATCCGTGCCTTCACTTCACTCTCCTCAGCTTCTCGGGATTCATCACGATGTCGATCTCGGTGATCCGGCCGCCGGCCGTGGCCAGCCCCATCACCCCCACGAGTTCGTTCCCCCGGAACCGCAGCAGACCCGGCAGGCCGTTGACCGTGGACGGCCGCGCGCGCCAGCCGTCCCCGAAGCGCTCGGCCACCCCGAGGAGGAAGCGCGCCACCTTGGCCGCGCCGAAGATCGGCCGCCGGGCCGCCCGCACGATCCCGCCGCCGTCGCTGCGCAGGACCACCTCCGGATCGAGCAGCGCCAGCAGGGCGTCCAGGTCCCGGCCCTCCGTCGCCTCGGAGAACGCCTCGACCACCTTGCGGTGCTCGGCGGCGTCCACGTCGAACCTGGGCGCGCGGGCCGACACGTGCCTGCGGGCCCGGGCGGCGAGCTGGCGGCAGGCGGCGGGAGTGCGCCCCACCACCTCGGCCACCTCGGTGAACCGCAGGCCGAACACGTCGTGCAGGACGAACACGGTGCGCTCGGCGGGACTGAGCGACTCCAGCACCACCAGCATGGCCAGGCTCATCGACTCGGCCAGCGTCACCCGCTCGGCCGGGTCGCCGTCCGTCACCACGGGTTCGGGCAGCCACGGCCCCACGTACTCCTCCCGGCGCACCCGCGCCGAGCGGAGCACGTCCAGGGCGAGCCGGGAGACCGTGACCACCAGCCAGCCGGTGACGTCGTCGATGCCGGTCCGGTCGGCCCGGACCAGGCGCAACCACGCGTCCTGCACCACGTCGTCGGCCTCGTCCACGCTGCCGAGCAGCCCGTAGGCCACCCCGGCCAGCCGGGGCCGGATCGCGTGGAACTCGGCCGCGAGCTCGTCGAGATCGTCGTTCACGCCCTGAGGACGAGACGGCCCCCGATCGTGTGACATGTGATGCCCGCCTCCCGTCCGGTGCGGCTCCGATGCTCGCACCCGCACCGCCGGCGGCGGCACCGGGGACGCGCCCGGGAGCGCTCCGGCCTCACAGGCGGTCGCCGCGCATGCCCGTGCGCAGCGCCCAGGCCCGCAGCGCGGCCTCCAGCTCGAACCTGCCGTCCGGATCCTTCAGCTGGTCGGCGAAGAGCTCGACGGCCTGGCGGAGCCGGTAGCGCACGGTCTGCGGGTGGATGTGCAGCCGGGCCGCGGCCTCGTTGGCGTTGTAGCCGCTCTGCAGCCAGGCCAGCAGCGTCTCGGCGAGCCGGTCGCGCCGTCCGGGCCGCAGCCCGCGCAGCGGCGCGAGCCGGGTGCGCTCCATGAGCCGGATCAGCGCCTCGTCCCGGAAGATCATGAGCGTCGACACGTGCTCGGACACCCTGATCACCGTGTCGGAGCCGAGCACGCCCCGGCGCGCCAGGTCCAGCGCGCGTACGGCCAGCCGCAGCGAGACCGCGCCCTCCCCCACCCGGACCGCGGGCCCGGCGGCCACGATCCAGCCGGGGAGCAGCGGGTGCAGCAGCGCCTGCCGCCCCGGCCCGTCCGGGTCCGGCACGACCAGGCACGGGTCGGACCGGTCGAGGTCGGCGAGCACGTCGGGCGGGAGCGCGGGCCGCGGCAGATCCCCCGGCCGGCGCGGGGCCAGCGCGACGCAGGCCACGGTCCGCGGCGGGGTCCAGCCCACCGAGCGGGACAGGTCGTCCACGGCCCTGGCGTCGGGCGGCGGGTCGGCGATGAGCAGGCCGAGCAGCCTGCGGCGGCGCAGTTCGAGCTCCCCGGCCGCTCTGGCCTGCGCCTCCGCGTACCCCTCGGCCGCGGCGGCGGCGATCTCGTCCAGGTAGACCAGGATCGCCTCCCCGATGTCGCACATGTGCTGGCGGGAGAGGTCCAGCCGCTCGGACTCGGCGGCCAGCCGCCGCCAGGCGACCCGGGCGCAGATGCGCAGCGCGGACTGGAGCGAGTCCAGCGGGCGGCCCTCGCCCGCCTCCCCGCCGCCGATGCTCCGGTAGACCTCCAGCAGCCGGGTGCGGCTCACCCGCCGGTCCCCGACCCGGTTCACGAACCCGGCGAGCGCCTCCTCCACGGCCCGCCGCACGGTGCGCGCGTAGGTGCCGCTCGGCCGGGAGTACTCCGGCACGCTCGCCCGGATCTCCTCGATCATCTCGTCGGCCAGGTCGTCCAGGTAAGGACGGAACACCTCCGCGAACTCGCGGGGGATGTCGGCCGGCGGCCGTTCGGCGTCATGGACAGCGGTCACGGTGCCTCCTGACGTCGGACGTTACTCCGGCGTTAAATAGGAGTCTCCTGGCACCGGCGCACATTCCGCCCCGCGGAACCGCTCACCTCCGTGACAACTTCCGCCCGCCGTACCCGCCCGGAGCGGCCCTCACCGCGCGCCGGGACCGGGGTCGCGCCGCGCGCCGGGACCGGGGCCGGGGTCGAGGCGCGAACCGCTCTGCCAGGCGTGCTCGAACTGCTGGAGCCAGTAGGCGTACCAGTGGGGGCTGTTCTCGCTGGTGAGCTCCAGGTGCATGCGGGAGGCGGTCGAGGTGTTGCGGAACCCGTGCGTCTCGACGATCACCTTGCCGTGCGCGGTGTCCGGATCCAGCGCGACGAGGCTGAACCCGGGACTGTACGGCAGCAGCCGCGCCTCGAAGCCGCCCTTGACCTGCCAGCGGCCCATGGCCCGCAGGTGGCCGAGGGTGGTGCGGACCGCGTCGGGCAGCCGCTGCACGGGCAGGTCGACGGAGTCGTCGAGCTGGGCCGCGGCGATCTCGACGGCCGCCGTCTCGGCGGGGTCGAGGACCACCACCCGGAGCGTGCCGTCGGGACGGGCCAGCACGGTGCTCCGCAGCAGCTCGCAGGTCTGCGGCGAGAGCAGGTTGACGGCCGAGGGGGCGAGGATCCGGATGTCGCGCGCCTGGCGGAAGCGGACGTGCAGCGGCACCCGTTCGAAGGCCGAGCGGTCGCCCAGCAGGTCGTCGGTGCGCTGCGCCGGTTCGGGAGGGACCGCGACCCGGTAGACGAGCAGGCCGATCCCGGCCAGGGCCACGGTCCACTTGAGGTTCTCCGACAGCACGTCGTCGATCACCGAGAGCACGGCGAAGATCAGCGCGATGGCGGCGACGGCGTAGACGTCCAGGTTCCGGCGCGCCCTGACGTCCTTGACCACTCTCCGGAACCCGCCCGCCATCGCCCCTCCGGGTCGTCTCGTCCGCGATCTCCTTGATCCCAGCATGGCTCACCGGCCCGCTCCACCCCCCGTACCGGTGCGACATGTCCGGATCTGCGTAGGATCCCACCTATGGCGGAGGTCATGGGCAAGGACGGCACGTGGACGTTCGACGGGGAGGTCCTGCGGATCGTGCCGGGCCGCGACAGGGGCGTGCACAAGCTGCGGCAGCTGCTGGGCGAGGTGGCCGTCCCGCTGGAGGCCGTGGCCGGGATCTCCTACGAGCCCGGGAAGAAGGGCGGCCGGCTCCGGCTCCGCCTGCGTGAGGGCGCCGACCCGTTCACCCAGGCCGCCCGCGGCCGGATCTCGGACGCGGCCGACCCCTACCAGCTGGCCGTCGACGCCGACCGCACCGGCGTCGCCGGATATCTCGTGGACGAGGTGCGCAACGCGCTGGTCATCGAACAGGTCCCGGACGGCCCGGCCTCCCGCTATCTCATGCCGGGCCCCAGCGTGCCGCTGACGGCGGCGGGAGGCGACGGGACCGCGACGTTCGACGGCGAGACGATCAGCCTGGAGTGGAACTGGTCGGTCGAGTCGGCCAAGAGGTCCGCCGGACCGCAGCGCATCACGATCGCGGACCTGGCCGCCGTGGAGTGGATCCCGGCCGCCGGGCTGGAGAACGGATACGTCCGGTTCCAGGTCAGGGGCGTGGCGCACCGGCTCCCGCCCAAGCACGACCCGCACTGCCTGGTGCTGTGGGGCCTGGAGAAGGAGACCCGGACGGTCGCGATGCTCGTGGCGGCCGTCACCGCCCGGCTCCCGCACCCGTCGGCCTCCGGCGCCCCGCCCGCCCTCGAACCGGCCGCCCCGGCCTCCGCGGGCGCCGGCGGGACCGGCGACGGCCCGGACGACCACGACGCGCTCCTGCGCCGCCTGCGCGAGCTCGGCGGCCTGCACCGCGACGGCGTGCTCACCGACGAGGAGTTCGCCCTCGCCAAGCAGGCGATCCTCCGGCGCTTCTGACCCCGCCCCGCCGCGCCCCGTCCCGGGCGCGGCCCTCGCGTCCCCGTCCCGGGGTGTCCGCGGCGGGCGCTCAGCGGCACTGGGCCAGCATGACGGCCTTGTCGGCCCGCGTCACCGGCAGGCCGTACGCCAGGGCGACCTGGGCGAACCGCACCACGTAGGCGCAGCGGACCTCGCGGCGGGGCGGGAGCCAGGAGGCCGGGCCCGAGCCGCCCTTGTCCTCGTTGGCCCTGCCGTACACGGGCAGCAGGTTGAGCGGGTCGTTGGCGATCCGCTCCCGCTTGGCCGCGGACCAGCGCGAGGCGCCCATCCGCCACTCGTAGGACAGCGGGACGACGTGGTCGACCTGGATGTCGTCCGCCCGCCGCTTGCTCCAGCGGATGGTCCTGCCGGTGTAGGGGTCGCGCAGCTCCAGCGCGACCACCACGCACCGCGAGCCCGCGCGGTAGCGCACCTTCTCGCCGTCGCGGGCGAGCAGGTCGTCGCGGGTGCGGCAGCCGTTGCGCGCGTACGGCACGCCCGTGGCGGTGTCGGCCCAGTTCTCCCCGAACCGGGCCCGCGAGTAGCCGGCCTTCGACCCCATGGGGGCGACCCTGAGCCGCTTGATCAGCCTCACCGCCTCCGACCTGTCCCGGGCGGCGACCGGGGCCAGCCCGGGCTTGAGACCGCGGGGGTTGTCCAGCGGCGCGGCCCGCACCGCGCGCGTGCCCGCGGGCCCCGTCACCGCCCCGGTGTCCTGCCGCGTCGTCGCCGCGAACGCCACCGCCGCGACCAGGACCGCGGTGACCGCTCCCCGCGTGCTCACCCACCGCCTCCGAAAGACCGTCCGCCGACCGCGATTTCACTGATTCCCGCCCCGGGCTTGGTCGACACGGACCCCGCCCGGACGGCCGGAACCGGTCAGAGCCAGCCGCGGCCTCTGAAGACGCGGTAGAGCAGGAAGGTGCCCGCGACGATCAGGACGGTCGAGATCCAGAAACCGGACGGCTCGCCGGAGCCGGGGTAGGGCACGTTCTGGCCGTAGAAACCGGTGATCAGGGTGGGCACCGCGATGACCGCGGCCCAGCTCGTGACCTTCTTCATGACCTCGTTGAGCCTGATGTCCTGCTGGTTCTGGTGCGCCTCGCGCACGTTGCCCACCAGCTCGCGCAGGGAGTCGGTCCACTCGATGACGTGCAGGGTGTGGTCGTAGACGTCCTGGTAGTACGGGACCAGCCCGGCGGGGACCACGTCCGCGCCCCGGCGGAGCAGGCCGCCGACGACCTCCCGCATCGGCGTGGCCACCCGCCGGAACCTGACCAGGTTGCGGTGCACGTCGAAGGTCCGGCGGTACTGCCCGCGCCGGTCGGCCGCCCCGTCCTCGAAGAGCTCCTCCTCCAGCGCCTCGATCTGCTCGTCCAGCGGCTGCAGCACGCCGAAGTAGCCGTCCACGACGTGGTCGAGCAGGCCGTGCAGCAGGTGCGCCACGCCGTACCGGGCCATCCGGGCGCCGGCGTCCCAGCGCCTGACCACGCCCTCGATGTCGAACGCCGGGCTCTCCCGCACCGTCACCAGGGCGTTCTCCGTCACGAAGACCGAGAGCTCGACGAGGTCCAGCCTCCGGCCGGCGAGCACGGCCGCGTAGGCGGTGATGAACAGGTGGGTGTCGTAGACGTCCAGTTTGGGGCGCTGCCGGTCCGTTCCGGCGTCCTCGACCGCCAGCTCGTGCAGGCCGAGCTCCCGGCCGACCAGGGCCATGTCTTCGCCGGCGGGGGAGCACAGGTCGAACCAGACGACGGCGCCCGGTTCGGCGGCGCGGGCCACCGCCTCGGCGATCGGGAGGTCCTCCCCCACCAGGACGCCGTCGCGGTAAAGCCGGGTGCGGTCCACCCCGTCAGCCTAGCCAGGCGGCGTGCGCGGGCCCGCCCGCTCACGCCGCCAGCGGCGCGGCGAGGAGCGCGCCGATGTGCCGCGCGGCGGTACGGCCGGCGCGGTTGGCCCCGACGGTGCTGGCCGAGGGCCCGTAGCCGACGAGCGTGACGCGGGGGTCGCGGACCGCCACGGTGTCCTCGACCCGGATGCCGCCGCCGGGCTCGCGCAGCCGGAGCGGGGCCAGGTGGCCGACGACCGGCCGGAACCCGGTGGCCCACAGGATCACGTCCGCCCGGGCGGACCGGCCGTCCTCCCAGACGACCCCGTCCGGCGCGATCCGCCGGAACATCGGGAGCCGGTTCAGGATCCCGGCCGCGAGGGCGGCCCGGACCTGCGGCGTCAGCGGGTAGCCGGTCGCCCCGACCACGCTGCCCGGCACCAGTCCGGCGCGCACACGGGCGTCCACCCGCGCCACGGCCGCCCGGCCGGCCTCCTGGTCGAACGGGCCCTCCCGGAAGATCGGGGGCCTGCGGCTGACCCAGACGGTCTCCGCGGCCGTCCCGGCGATCTCCATCAGCAGCTGGATCGCCGAGGCGCCCGCCCCGACGACCACGACCCGCAGGCCGGCGAACTCCTCCGCGCTCCGGTAGCCGGCGGTGTGCAGCTGCCGGCCGCGGAACGTCTCCTGCCCGGGGTAGCGGGGCCAGAAGGGCCGCTCCCAGGTGCCGGTGGCGTTGACCAGCGCCCGCGCGGACCAGTCCCCCTCCGCCGTCTCGACCAGCAGCCGCCCGCCGGCGCCCTCGCGGACCGCGCGCACCTCCACCGGTCGCCGGACCGGCAGGGCGAACGCCCGCTCGTAGGCGGCGAAGTACTCGGAGACGACCTCCGACGACGGCCGGGTCGCGTCCGCGACGCCCAGCGGGAGGCCGGGGAGGTCGTGCACGCGGTGCGCGGCGCCGAGGGTCAGGGACGGCCAGCGGAACTGCCAGGCGCCGCCGGGGCGCGGGGAGCGGTCGAGCACCACGTGCCCGATCCCGGCCCTGGTCAGGAAGTAGGAGCTGGAGAGGCCGGCCTGCCCGGCCCCGATCACCACGGCGTCGATGTCCACCACGTATCGGCAAAACACCGGTATGGCGGCGAATAATCCGGTGGGGCGGGGGCAGCAGAGATCCCACGACATCCGCAGCCGAGATGAGGTCACGATGGTAGTGCTGGGACTTCTCTTGATCGTACTCGCGGGTGCGGCCGTGGTCGCCGTCTCCTGGGACGAGGCCGCGACGTCCTCCGCCACCGCGTCGTTCACGGTCTTCGATCGCACGTTCCAGCTCTCGCAGCTGGAGTTCTTCTTCGCCGGCGTCGTCACCGGAGCGGTCTTCCTGCTCGGCCTGGCACTCCTGCTCGCCGGCTTCCGCCGCGCCGCCGCCCGTCGCCGGCGGCTGCGCGACTCCCGGCTCGCGGCGCGTGACCGCGTCGCGCAGCTGGAGGAGGAGAAGCGCGAGCTGGAGCGCAAGCTCGAGCGGACTCCCGCCGCCCCGCCCGCGGACCGGGACGTGCACTCGGCCGCCGACCGCGACCGCGACGGCGTCGCCGACCGGGACGAGCCCACGATGCCCCACCCCAGGCCCGAGGTGCCCCGCCAGTCCGACCGCTCGGCCGACCAGTTGGTGGCCGGCCGCCACGAGCGCACCTCGCACCGCCGCTGAGGCAGGCGGTCCCCGGTCCCGCGGCGCCGCCGAGACCGGCCGGTGCCCTCCGGTCCGCCTGCCGGAGGGCACCGGCCCGCGGCACGCCGCCGCGGGCGCTCCGCGCCCGCTCCCGATGGACGCGCCGGTACGGCTCCGCGCCCCGTACCGGCGCGTCCGTCTGCTGGGAAACCCTGAGATCCCCCTGACCTCGCACCGGAGTCGTCCCCTAGCCCTCAGGTCGGACCCGCCCCGTCCTCCTCCCCACGGGGGACGACCCGAAGACGGCATCCGCGGCCGATGCCCCTGACCTGCGCCGCTCCTAGGTTCGATCACTGTAGGGATCGAACGAGGGGAAACCATGGCACGCCGAAGGAACATGGCCGCGTCCATAGGGGGATGGAGCGCGCGCCACCGCTGGGCCGCGCTGTCGATCTGGATCGCCTTCGTGGTGACGGCCACCCTGGTGGGCAACGCCGTCGGCACGGAGAAGATGCGGTCCTGGGAGGGCGAGAACGGGGAGGCGCGCGAGGCCGCGACGGTGCTGGAGGCGGCCGGGTTCCCCGACGTCGCCGCGGAGAGCGTGCTGATCCAGACCCGGGACGGGAAGGCCCCGGCCGACTTCCGGCGGGTCGCCGAGGAGGTCGGCAGGGCGGTGCTCGCCACCGGCCGGGTGGAGAACGTGCGCACGCCGTACAGCGAGGAGGCGCCCGCGCCGGTCAGCGCCGACGGGCGGTCGGCGCTGGTGGTGTTCGACATGAAGGGCGAGGGCGCGACGGCGGGTGAGCGGGTGCGGCCCGTGATCGACGCCGTGGCGCAGGTCCAGCGCGCCCATCCGGAGTTCCGGATCGACCAGGCCGGTGAGGCGAGCTCCGACCTGATGGTCGGTGACGCGCTCGCCGACGACCTGACCCGGGCCGAGTTGCTGTCCGTCCCGCTGACCTTCGGCATCCTGCTGGCCGCCTTCGGGGCGTTGCTGGCCGCGGTGGTCCCGCTGGTCGTGGCGTTCACCGCCTATCTCGGCGCGGTCGGCCTGCTCGCGCTGACCAGCCAGCTGCTCCACGTCGACTCGGCCACGACCAACCTGATGCTGCTGATCGGCCTGGCCGTCGGCGTGGACTACAGCCTCTTCTACATCCGCCGGGAGCGCGAGGAGCGGGCCGCCGGGCGCGGCCGGGAGCGGGCGCTGGAGATCGCCGCCGCGACGTCGGGCCGGGCGGTGCTCATCTCCGGCATCACCGTGATCGTCGCCATGTCGGGCATGTTCCTGACCGGCAACGGCATCTTCATCGGGTTCGCCCAGGGCACGATCCTGGTGGTGCTGACCGCCGTGGTCGGCTCGATGACCGCGCTGCCCGCGATCCTCTCCCTGATCGGCGACAAGATCGAGGCCCGGGTGGTGCACGGCGCGGTCCGCAGGCTCACCGGCCGCACCTGGCGGCGCAGGCTCGGCGGGCGCGAGGGCGGCGGCCGCGTCTGGAACGCGATCCTCGCCGCGGTGCTGCGCCGTCCGTTCGTCTCCGTGCTGCTCGCCGGAGGCCTGCTGATCGGCATGGCGGTCCCGGCGTTCGACCTGCGCACCGGTCAGGCCGGGCTGGCGGACCTGCAGGGCGACTACCCGGTGGTCGACACGTTCCGCCGGATCGAGGCCGCCTTCCCCGCCGACAAGGCCCCCGCCACCGTCGTCGTCACGGCGGACGACGTGACCGCGGCCCCCGTGCGGGAGGAGATCGGGCGCTTCGAGGAGCGGGCCCTGGCCACCGGCGAGGCGGTGGGACCCTTCGGCGTCGCCGTCAACCCGGACAGGACCGTGGCCGTCGTCTCCTTCGGCCTGGTGGGCGCGGGCCCCTCCGACGAGGCCTCCGAGCGGGCGGTGCGCACGCTCCGCGAAAAGGTCGTGCCGCAGACCCTCGGACGGGTCGGCGAGGCCCACGTCTACGGCAGCGTGGCCGCGGTGATGGACTTCAACGCCCAGCTCGGCCGGACCGTCCCGCTGGTCTTCGGCTTCGTGCTGCTGCTGGCGTTCGTGCTGCTGCTGGTGTCGTTCCGGTCGCTGGTCGTGGCGGTGACGGCGATCGTGCTGAACCTGCTCTCGGTGGCCGCGGCGTACGGCGTGCTGGTCGTGGTCTTCCAGTACGGCTGGGGCGAGGAGCTGCTGAACTTCACCTCGACCGGCTCGATCGTGAGCTGGCTCCCGCTCTTCCTGTTCGTGATCCTGTTCGGCCTGTCGATGGACTACCACGTGTTCATCCTGAGCCGGATCCGCGAGGCGTTCGACCGGGGCATGCCCACCGAGCAGGCGATCACCTACGGGATCAGGACGACCGCCGGGGTGGTGAGCAGCGCGGCGTTCATCATGGTCGGCGTGTTCGCCGTCTTCGGCACGATGTCGCTGCTGTCCTTCAAGGAGATGGGCATCGGCCTGGCCGTGGCCGTGCTGGTCGACGCCACGGTCGTGCGCGCGGTGCTGCTGCCGGCGACGATGAAGCTGTTCGGCGACGCCAACTGGTACCTGCCGCGCCGGCTGGGCTGGCTGCCCGTGCTGGACCACGAGCCCGGCGGGGCCGACGAGGCGGAGGAGCCCGGCGGCTCCGGCCGGGACGGCGGGCCGGACGAGCCGGACGCCCTGCCCGGGGAGCGCGTCCCGGTCACCGCCGGCTGAGACCCTCACCGGTCGCGGACTCCCGTCCCGTGCCCGTGGGCTCCCCTCCGGGAGAGGCCCCAGCGGGCACGGGCCCGCCGGCCGTCCCGCCGGGCGCGGCCCGCCCGGGTGCCTCCTCGGACACGGCATCCCCCGGCGCGGCGTCACCGGCCGTCCCGCCGGGCGCGGTCCGCGGCGCCCGCCGCCGGTGCAGCAGGGTCATCAGCCCGCCCGCCACGAGCCCCCAGAAGGCCGCGCCGACCCCGAGCAGCGTCACCCCCGAGGCGGTGACCACGAACGTGACCGCCGCGGCCTGCACCCGTTCGGGATCGGCGACGGCCGAGGTGATCGCCGAGGCGAGCGCGCCGAGCAGGGCGAGGCCGGCGACGGCCTCGACGAGCACCGGCGGGGAGAGCAGGACCAGGGCCGTCGCCAGGCCCGCTCCGAGGCCCAGGACGATCATCGAGATCCCCGCGGTGACGGAGGCGATCCACCGCCGGGCGGGATCCGGTCCGGCGTCGGGCCCGGCGGCCAGGGCTGCGGTGATCGCGGCCAGGTTCACCGCGTGCCCGCCCAGCGGGGCCGCCAGGACGCTCGCCAGTCCGGTCCCGGCCAGGACGCCGCCCAGCGGGGGGCGGTAGCCGTACCCGGCGAGGACCGCCATGCCCGGCACGTTCTGCGCGGCCATGGTGACCAGGAAGAGCGGGAGCGCGATGCCGACCACCGCCGAGACGCTCCAGGACGGCGCGGTCAGCTCGACCACCGGGCGCGCGTCCAGCGCCCCCGGCCCGGGACCGGTCAGCGCGATGGCCGCGACCGCGGCCAGCAGGGCCCCCGGCACCGCCCACACGCGCGCGAGGCGGCTCAGCAGCGCCCAGACCAGCACGACCGGCACGGCCATCGCCGGGACCTCGACGAGCGCCCGTACCGGTGCGACGCACAGGTCCAGCAGGACCCCGGCCAGCATCGCGCCCGCGACCGGCGCGGGGATGGCCGCGATCCAGCGGCCGAGCAGGGGGAGGAACCCGGCGACGGCGATGAGGAGCCCGCAGACGACGAACGCGCCCACCGCCGCGGGGAAGCCGCCCTCGACGGCGCCGGTGGAGGCCAGCAGCGCCGCGCCCGGCGTGGACCAGGCGACGCTGACCGGCATCCGCGTCCGCAGGCTCAGCCAGACGGCCGTGGCGCCGACGGCCACGCAGAGCGCGAGCAGCCCGGACGCCGCCTGCCCGGAGTCGGCGCCCACCGCCCGGAGCCCGGCCAGGACGACGGCGAAGGAACTGGCGAAGCCGACCAGGGCGGTCACCACACCGGCCAGCACGGGTTGCAACAGGCGGTCCATCGGTCCCTCACATCCCCCGCGGCACGTCCGCGCGCGGCCCGGCTCTCCCCGGAGGCGTCCGGCCGGCCGGACGCCCCCTCACGGCCCGTCCCCGGCCGCCTCGCAGCGCCCGGGCGTTCCGTAAACGGAACGGCCGTCGTGATGGACGATATCCCTATGGAGCCCGGCGCACAAAGCCCCCGTCCACCCGCAGAGCCCGACACATCCCATGTCGGGCAGCGAATCCGCAGATTACGTCAGGAACGCGGCATCTCCCTCTCGGAGCTCGCCCGGCGCGCCGGGGTCGGCAAGGCCACGCTCTCCGGCCTGGAGAACGGCACGCGCAACCCGACCCTGGAGACCCTCTGGGCGGTGACCGCCCAGCTCGGCGTCCCGTTGGCCGCCGCCGTCGGGACGGGACCGGTCGTGCGCGGCACCGCCGTCCAGGGCGTGCTGCTCCAGGTCTTCGAGGAGGAGGCCGCCACCTTCGAGCTCTACCGCCTCGTCGTCCCCGCAGGGTCGGCGCAGACCTCCCCCGCCCACCACGAGGGCGTCACCGAGCACCTCACGGTGTTCAGCGGGGTGCTGCGCGCCGGACCGGCCGACGCGCCCCTGCTCGCCGGACCCGGGGAGCACATCTCCTGGCGCTCCGACGTCCCGCACACCTACACCGCCCTCGGCGACCAGGACGTGCACGCCGGCCTCCTGATCCGCTACCCGCGCCGGTGAGGGGCCCCGGCGGGGCGACGCGCCGGGATGCCGCCGGGAAGGCCCGCGCACCGCGCCGCCGGCACCCGGGCGCCTGCCCTCCGGACCGCGCCCGCCCCGGGCGGCCCGGCGGGCTCAGGCTTCGAGGATCCGCTTGAGCACGGCCACGCGCTCCCGCCAGTAGGCCTTCATCGCGGCGGCCGAGGCGGCGTCGGGGAGCTTGCCGTGCTGGAGGGAGACCCGCGTCCTGCCCGGGTCCAGTGCGGCCAGGTGCACCGAGACGGCGGCCCGCCCCTCCCAGTCGGCCGTGACGGACCTGCCCGGACGCGCGGTCCTGACCTCGAACGGCGCATCCGGCAGCCAGCCGGCGCGCAGGCCGTCGTCGGTGAACGCCTCGGTGACCCGCTCCGCGGGGACGGCGATGGTCTTGCTCGCGCCGACCGAGAAGTCACCGCCGCGCCGCTGGCCGGGGACCCGCAGGCCGCGCGCCTGCTCGTAGGCGACGGTGACGCTCTGCGCCCACCAGCCCGCCACCCCGTGCTCCTCCGCCAGCCAGCGGGCGATCTCCCCGTGCGGGCACCCGGCGGCGCCCCAGGCGTCCAGCAGCGCGAACCAGTCGTCGCGCGAGCGGCCGGTCCGGGCCGCCATCGCGTCGTCGGAGACCGTCGCCTCGTGGGGGGAGGCCACGGGCTCACCGGCGGCCTCTCCGCCCACGGCGGCCTCCTGGGCGGAGGGCGTGAGCTCCCCGGCGTCCGGAGCCGCGGGGACGTCACCGGCATCGCCACCGGGGACCCCGGGGACCCCGGGGACCCCGGGGACGAGGTGGCGGCGGGCGGCGGTGTAGCTCTCGCCGGTCTTGGCCATCCGGGCGCGGACGCGGCCCTTGAAGGACTTGTTGCTGGTCATCTCGTGCTCCCTGCGCACGGCGCCGCGCCGGGACCCACGCTCCCGCCGCCCCGCCGGATCCAGGGCATGCACAACCGGCGTCCCGAGAACACCAGGGTCCCCTCTACCTCCGCGGGGCCGGTGGCGTGAGCACCGGGAAGGAGGTCGGGCGCGGGACGGCGCCACCGTCCAGACTACCCGCCCGCGACGCCCGCGCCCATGCCGTACCGGCGTCCGGTCCCGTGCGGGCCGGGGCGGGGCGGGGCGGGACCACCGTGCCCGGTCGGGGGAGGTCCGGCGGACCCCAAGGACATTCCAAAAATAGACAAAAGTAATATTCAGCTCATGCGACCCCCACCCAAAGCACTGATCTTCTGGGTCACAGGTCTTCTCGCCTACGTCATCGCCGTCTTCCACCGCCAGTCCCTCGGCGTCGCGAGCATCGAGGCCGCCGCCCGGCTGGGCGTCGGGGCATCCGGCCTCTCCCTGCTCGCCATGCTCCAGCTGCTGGTCTACGCGGGCATGCAGGTGCCCGTCGGCGTCCTGGTCGACCGGTTCGGCTCCAAACGCATGCTGGTCGCCGGAGCGATGGTGATGGCCTGCGGTGAGCTCGTCTTCGCCTTCTCCTCCGGCCTGGTCCCCGGCGTCGCGGGCCGGGCGCTGATCGGATGCGGCGACGCCATGACGTTCATCAGCGTGATCCGCCTGGTGAACCTCCACTTCTCCGCCCGCCGCAACCCGCTGCTGGTCCAGCTCACCGGGATCATCGGGCAGCTCGGCGCGCTCGCCTCCGCGGTCCCGCTCATCCACTCCCTGCACGCCTACGGCTGGACCCCGACCTTCCTGGCCGCGGCCGGGCTCGGCGCGGTGGCCGCCTTCCTGCTCCTGACCGTCCTGCGCGACACCCGCCCGGAGCGGGCGGCCGGGACGCCGCCGGGCCTGCGGGCCGCCTGGGCCGAGCCGGGCACCCGCCTCGGCATGTGGACCCACGCGGCCACCCAGTGCTCCAGCGCCGCGTTCCTGCTGCTGTGGGGCTATCCGTTCCTCGTCCAGGGGCAGGGCCTGGACCCGTCCACGGCGGGCGTGCTGCTGTCCACGCTGACGCTGTGCGGCATGGTCTGCGGGCCGGTGCTCGGCTACCTCGCCGGGCGCTTCCCGTTCCACCGCTCACGGCTGGTCCTCGCCGTGATCGGCACCACCGCCGGGGCGTGGACCGCGGTGCTCGCCTGGCCGGGCCGGGCCCCGCTCTGGCTGCTCGTCGTGCTCGTGGTGGTCCTGGCGGCCAACGGCCCCGGTTCGATGATCGGCTTCGACTACGCCCGGACCTTCAACCCGGTCGCCCGGATCGGCGCGGCGACCGGCATCGTGAACGGCGGCGGCTTCGTCGCCTCCATGTCGGTGATCGCCCTCATCGGCGTCGCCCTCGACCTGCACGGCGAGACCGGCACCGAGTCCTTCCGCTGGGCGTTCGCCGTCCAGTATCCGTTCTGGCTGCTCGGGACGGTGCAGGTGCTGCGCTACCGGACGATCGCCCGCCGCGCGCTCGCCGCCCAGCCGTCCTGACCCGCCGCCCCGGCGCGTCCGTGCGGCCCGCCCGGTGCGGGCCGCGGCGGGCACGGCGACCGCGGCGGGCACGTCCCGCGCGTCCGGCGCGGAGTCCCGCGTCAGGTCAGCGGCGTGAACGGCTCGGCGAAGTGCGCGGTGGCGATCGTCCCGCCCTCGGCCCTGACCCGGTCCAGCACCTCGACGCGGGTCCGCACGGCCAGCTCGGGATCGTCGTCGTAGAGGTAGGGCACCTTCGGCTCGGCGAGCTGGGCGGGGTGCAGCACCAGGTCGCCGGTGAGCGCCAGGTCGCCCACCCGGACGATCTGGTGGCCCGGGGTGTGGCCGGGGGCGTGCAGCACCCGGATGCCGGAGAACAGGTCCGCGTCCCCGTCGACCACCCGGAGCCGGTCGCCCAGCGGGCGGACGACGCGGTCGAGGACCGCCTCGGAGGCCGCGCCGACCTCGGCCCGCTGGAGCACGTGGTCGGCGTTCGGGAAGACCGGCGCCCCGCCGATCACGGCCCCGCCCGCGTGGTCGCTGTGCAGGTGCGTGATGACCACCGCGTCCACCTCCTCGGGCGCGGTCCCCACCCGGGCCAGCTCGGCCGCCAGCCTCCCCGGCACCGGGGCCCAGCTCGCCGCCGGCGCGTCCTCGGGCCCGATCCCGGTGTCCACCAGCACGGTACGGCCCGCCGCGTCGCGCAGCAGGTAGCAGTGGAAGTGCAGGACCCACTCCCCGTCGTGGTGGCAGCCGCCGGGGAACATCTCCGGCAGCGGCCGCCGGATCGACTCCCCCATCGGGCCGACCGCGTCGCAGAGCGGGAACACCTCGACCCCCGCGACGGTCATGGGCTCGTGCGGCATGCGTTCTCCTCCTCCGGTCCGGGGCTACGGTGCCAGCGTGGCAGCGGACGCACGCCGGAACAAAACCGGCCACGGACACCGTGAGGGGACGGCCGTCGTTCCCGCCGCCCCGTCTCAGCCGCGCCGTACGGACCGCTCTAGCGGGGCGCGGCGACGGTTCCGTCACGGCCGCGCCTCCCGAGGCCGCCGGAGCCGCGGCAGCGGAGCGGTCGCGGTCCCCGGGGACCGCCGTCCGGGGAGCGCGGTGTCTACCGCGGCCAGTCGGCGACGACGGAGGCCTTCATGGCGTCGGTGTGGCAGTTGCGGAGCCGGATCTTGCTGCGCGTGCGGTCCAGGACGCAGACCTTGGCGTCGGCCCGGTGGACCTCGCCGTCCGAGGAGAACGTGAAGGCCGCGCCCTTCGAGGAGCAGGTGTAGCGCCCCTGCGACCAGCCGTATCCGCCGCTGACGTAGTGGAACTTCACCCGGATGTAGGCGCAGTGGCCGGCGTGCCGGTCGCGGTCGTAGAGCTTGCCGGAGACGACGAACCGCTCGGAGTCGAAGTCGTCCAGCCAGACGTCGGCCTTGGCGTGGCCGCCGTGGCCGCCCTCGGACTGCACGGGACCCCAGTGGTGGACGCGGTCGGCGGCGGCCTGCGCCGTCCCCGTCAGCCCTCCCGCGAGCACGAGCGCGAGCAGTCCGCCACCGATGACAGTTCTCTTCCTCATGGACACCATTCGTACCGGTAGCGACTTGAGAGATCCTTGCATGCCGCTTGTCACTTCTTCGCCGGATAGGCCATGACCGGGAACCGCTCGGCGGCGTCACGGTCCCGATCACGGCCAAGCCCGCCCCGCAGACCCCTCGCCCGGAACCGGCCGCGCCGCCGGAGGCGGGATGATGGGGGGATGCTGGCCGACATCGTGGAGTTCCTCGTCTGCCCGGTCTGCGCGGACCGGCTGGCGCTCGGGGAGCGGGCGCTGCGCTGCCCGGCCGGGCACACGTTCGACGTCGCCCGGCAGGGATACGTCAGCCTGCTGACCGGCTCGCGCGCGCCGGGCACGGCCGACAGCCCCCAGATGGTGGCGGCCCGGGAGGCGTTCCTGGGCGCGGGCCACTTCGACCCGCTCGCCGAGGCGGTCGCGGAGACGGTCTCCGCCGCCTGCCGTACGGCGATGGCGGCGGACGGCAGTCGCGGGGAGGGGAGCCGGGGCGGCGGAGAGAACGGACCCGCGGCCGGAGAGCGGGCCGAGGGGAGCGGCCGGAGCGGCGCGGGGAGGGCCGTCGTCGCGGACGCGGGCGCGGGGACCGGGCACTACCTGGCCCGGGTGCTGGACCGGCTCCCGGGCGCGGCCGGGATCGCGCTGGACGTCTCCAAGCACGCGGTCAGGCGGGCCGCGCGGGCGCACCCCCGGCTGGGCGCGGTGGTGGCCGACGTGTGGCGGCCGCTGCCGGTCGCGAGCGGCGCGGTGGACGTGCTCGTCAACGTCTTCGCCCCGCGCAACGGGCCGGAGTTCGCCCGGATCCTGCGCGACGGCGGCGCGCTCGTCGTGGTGACGCCCACCTCGCGGCACCTGCACCCGCTGGTGGAGCGGCTGGGCCTGCTCTCGGTGGACGACTCGAAAGAACGCCGGACGGCCGAGAGCCTGGGGGGCCACTTCTCCGAGACGGGGCGGTCCACGCACGAGTTCGCCATGGCGCTGAGGCGGGACGCGGTCGAGGCCGTCGTGGGAATGGGGCCGAGCGCATGGCACGTGGATTCCGAGGCCATGCGGAGAAGAATCGCGGAGCTCCCTGAGACAAGTGAAGTGACCGCTTCTTTCCGTATTTCTACCTTCAAACCATACTTAAGATCAAGAGAATGACTTGACGCCCAGCTTTGCCGCACATGTTACTGAAGTGACATTTAGTCCGAAATTGCACACATTTTTTAAGCAAACCAGCGTCGGAGGCGACATACTGGACGGCAACCCGGCGAGCCCGCGCTCGCGTGCGTGGAGCCGATGCCCCTGATGGAGGGACGCGCCGTATGAAGGCGGAGGAACGCTGGCAGGCCAGGTTCCGGGCGCCCCGTGTCACGCTGCCCGTCTGGGCGCGGCAGGCCCCCTCCCGCGCCGTCTACCGGAGCAACGCCTCCGGCGCCTGGGAGGTCTACGCCTGGGACCGCGCCGAGGGCGTCACCCGCCAGGTGACCTCGCGCCCCACGGGCACCTCGCACGGCACGATCGACCCCACCGGGCGGTGGATCTGGTGGTTCGACGACCCCGGCGGCGACGAGTGGGGCCGCTGGATGCGCCAGCCCTTCACCGGCGGCCCCGACGAGCCCGTCGACCTCGCCCCCGGCCACCCCGTCGGGATCGCCCTGGCCGCGACGGGCGACGCGCTGATCGGCATGGCCCGGCCCGGCGAGGGGTTCACCGTCCACCTCCTGCGGCCCGGCGGCCCCGCGCGGGTGCTCTACACCCATCCCGAGGCCGCCTGCGCGGTCGCGGTCTCCGCGGACGCCTCCTTGGCCGCGATCGGCCACAGCGAGCACGGCGACGCCCGGCACCCCGCGCTGCGGGTGCTCCGGCAGTCCGGCGCGGTGGTCGGCGAGCTGTACGACGGTCCCGGCAAGGGCGTCACCGGCCTGCGTTTCTCCCCCGTCCCCGGCGATCGGCGGCTGCTCGCCCTGCACGAGCGCCGGGGCCGCCGCGAGCCGCTGGTCTGGGACCCGGTCAGCGGCGAGCAGCGGGAGATCTGGCTGCCCGATCCCGGCGAGATCACCGCCGACTGGTACGCCGACGGCCGCTCCCTGCTGATCGTGCGGACCCACCGCGGCCGCACCCACCTGTACCGCTACGACCTGGCCGGAGGCGTGCTCAGCCCGATCGAGACCGAGCACGGCCTGATCGACGCCGCCGCGCCCCGCCCCGACGGCACGGTGGAGTACTCCTGGTCCAGCGGCGCCCACCCGCCGGTGATCCGCTCCAGCCGCGGCCACGTGGTGCTGGGCCACGGCGGGCCCTCCTCGCCCCCGTCCGTCCCGGTCGAGGACGTCGACGTGGACGGGCCCGGCGGGCGCGTCCACGCCCTGGTCTCCCGGCCCGAGCGCGGCGCCGGCCCGTACCCGGCCGTCTTCCTGCTGCACGGCGGTCCCGCCGCGCAGGACGACGACTCCTTCCTGCCCCAGGTGGCGGCCTGGGTGGACTTCGGTTTCGCGGTCGTGCGCGTCAACTACCGGGGCTCCACCGGGTACGGCTCCGCCTGGCGCGACGCGTTGGCCGGCGAGGTCGGCCACATCGAGCTGGCCGACGTGGCGGCCGTGCGCGAGGCGATGGTGGCCCGCGGCCTGGCCGACCCGGAGCGGCTGGTGCTGGCCGGATCCGCCTGGGGCGGCTACCTGACGCTGCTCGGCCTGGGCACCGAGCCGAAGTCCTGGGCGGCGGGCATCGCGGCCGCCCCGATCGCCGACCACGCGGCGGCCTACGAGGACGAGCCGGAGTCCCTGCGGGCCTACCACCGGGCGCTGCTCGGCGGCCCGCCGGACGAGTGGCCGGAGCGCTACGCGCACTGCTCGCCGATCACCTACGTCGACCGGGTCGAGGCGCCGGTGCTGATCCTGGCCGGGGAGAACGACCCGCGCTGCCCGGTCCGCCAGGTCGAGGCCTACGTCGCCCGGCTCGCCGGGCGCGGGCACCCGCACGAGGTCCACCGGTACGGCGCCGGCCGCGGCCCGCTGGTCGTCTCCGAGCGCATCGCCCAGATGGCCGTCCAGCTCGACTTCGTCCGCAGGCACCTGAAGACCGGTTCCTGAGCCGCCGGACGCACGGCGCCGGGCGCGCGGGACCGGTCGGGCGCGGAACCGGTCGGCGGGAGGCGACGGCTCAGCGGGCGCGCAGGACGACGATCGCCATGTCGTCCGCGCTCGGCTCGGGGGCGAACTCCTGCACCGCCCGGCGGATCCGCGCCGCCACCGCCCCCGCCGACAGGTCCACGCACTCGGCGAACAGCCCGGCCAGCCCGCCGTCGTCGTCGAGCAGCCGGTCGCCCCGGCGCCGCTCGGTCACCCCGTCGGTCACCGCGAGCAGCACGTCGCCGGGATCGAGATGGACCGTCTCGGCCTCGAAGGCCACCTCGGGGAAGACGCCCAGCAGCGACTGGGAGGTCACCACCGTCTCGACCTCGCCGCTCGGCTTGAGCCGCAGCGCCTCCGGGTGGCCGGCGGAGACCAGCCGCAGCTCCAGGCCGGTCTCCACGGGCGTGATCTCCCCGTGGAGCAGGGTGAGGAACCGGGCCCGCTCGCCCTCCTCCAGGATCGCCTGGTTGAGGCGGCCCAGCACCGCGGCCACGCCGTACCCCTCCCGGGCGAGCAGGCGCAGGGTGTGGCGGGCCAGGCCGGTGACCGCCGCGGCCTCCGGACCGGTCCCGCAGACGTCTCCCACCGCGAAGCGCCAGGTGCCGTTCCCCGTCGCGAACAGGTCGTAGAAGTCGCCGCCGACCTCGTTGGTCTCCCCCGCGGGCTCGTAGACCACGGCGTGGTCGAGCCCGGGGATCTCCCCCGGGTCGTCGGGCGGGAGCAGGCTGCGCTGCAGCGCCCGGTTGGCCGCGGCCTGCTGGGCGTAGAGCAGCGCGTTGTCCAGGGCGAGGGCCGCCCGGCGGGCGATGTCCTCGGCGTACTGCATGACCTCGTCGGAGAAGCGCTCAGGGCGCCCCAGGCACATCGCGCCGAGCGACCGGCCCCGCGCCAGCAGCGGGATCACGAACACGTGGGAGTCGCCCAGCTGCACCGTGCCGCCGTCGGCGGGGACGGGGCTGCCGGCGAGCATCTCGCGCAGCTCGTCGATGCGCCCCTCGTCGGCGTGCCACAGGTAGGCCGGGCGCTGCGGCGTGCCGTCGTCGTTCCAGATGTAGACCGCGCACCAGGCCGCCAGCCGGGGCACCGCGACCTGCGCGATGATCGCGGGCACCATGTCCGGGTCGAGCGTGCCGGCGAGCAGGTCGCTGGCGTCGGCCAGGAAGCGCAGCCAGATCGGGCCCCGGCCCGCGGGCTCCTCCTCGACCCACTCGGGGACCCGCTCGCCGGAGGCGCCGGGCAGCGCCAGCCAGGCCCAGTGCACGCGGTGCTCCGCGCCGAAGGTGACCCCCCACTCCTCCACCGGCGCCTGCGGCGCCCGCGGGGGCGCTGCGGAGGCGTCCTTCTGCCGCACCTCGACCCGCACGCCGTACCCCAGGTGGCTCCAGACGACCTCGAACGGCGCGTCGGCGGCCTGGCCGGCGAGCTCGGCGGAGAGCCGCTCGGCCGCGGGGAGGACGGGGGCGGCGGCCCAGGCGGTCATCACCTCGCGGGTGAACCGTCTGACCGCGGGCACGGCGGTCTCGCCCGGGGTGAACGTCGCGGCGAGCAGTGCTCGGGGAGCGGTGGTCATCGTTCCCTGATTACCACAGTCCGCACCGGCACGGGTAAAACGAAGGCACGACCGGGGGTTGCGCATCGTGACAGACTGGGACTACCCGGGGCCGCCCCTTCGGGAGTCAAGGAGGTCCGCGATGACGACGGCCGACACGGTGCCCGACGCCGAGGAGCGACGCTACAGCGAGTCCGACCTGCAGCCGTTCCTCGAGACGCTGTTCGCCTGGCGCGACGGCGACTTCCGCCGTCGCGTGCCGCACGCGCCCACCGGCGTCCTGAGCGAGATCCGCCTGCTGCTCAACGAGGTCGCCGACCGCCGCGAGCATCTGGCCAACGAGCTGATGAGGGTCCGCCGCGAGGTGGTCGAGGACGGCCGCTTCGGCGAGCGGCTCACCCCCGGCCCCGGCGTCGGCGCGTGGGCCGAGAGCGTGCACTCGGTGAACGAGCTGATCGACGCCCTGCTCGGGCCGGTCAGTGACGCGGCCGACGTGATCGACGCGGTGGCCAAGGGCGACCTGACCGGCCGGATCGACCTCGACCAGGGGCCCCAGGGCGAGGTGCGCCGCCTCGGCAAGGCCATCAACGGCATGGTGGACCAGCTGTCGATGTTCACCTCCGAGGTCACCCGCGTCGCCCGCGAGGTCGGCACCGAGGGACGGCTGGGCGGCCAGGCCCAGGTGATCGGCATGTCGGGCAGCTGGCGCGACCTGACCGAGGCCGTGAACGCCATGTCCACCCGGGTCTCCGCGCAGGTCCGCGACATCGCGCTGGTCACCACCGCGGTCGCGAAGGGCGACCTGAGCCGCAAGGTCACCGTCGACGCGGTCGGTGAGATGCTCGAACTGAAGAACACCGTGAACACCATGGTCGACCAGCTGTCGATGTTCGCCGACGAGGTCACCCGCGTCGCCCGCGAGGTCGGCACCGAGGGCCAGCTCGGCGGCCAGGCGCAGGTGCGCGGCGTCTCCGGCGTCTGGAAGGACCTCACCGACAACGTCAACCTGATGGCCAACA
>NZ_BAAAUT010000047.1:0-6344 GCF_039534085.1 Planomonospora alba | reverse complement strand
TGTCCTCCTTCGCCTCCGAGGTCACCCGCGTCGCCCGCGAGGTCGGCTCCGAGGGCAAGCTCGGCGGCCAGGCCCGGGTGGAGGGCGCCGAGGGCATCTGGCGGCGCCTCACCGAGAGCGTCAACGAGCTCGCCGGCCGCCTCACCACCCAGGTGCGGGCGATCGCCGAGGTCACCACCGCCGTCGCCCAGGGCGACCTGACCCGCTCGATCACCGTCGACGCCGAGGGCGAGATCGGCGAGCTCAAGGACAACATCAACACGATGGTGTCCGTGCTCCGCGCCACCACGACCGCCAACCAGGAGCAGGACTGGCTCAAGTCCAACCTGGCCCGGATCTCCCGCCTCACGCAGGGCCACCGCGACCTCATGGAGGTCGCCAGGCTCATCATGAGCGAGCTGACCCCCCTGGTCTCCGCCCAGTACGGCGCCTTCTACCTCGCCGAGCCCGCCGGCGAGCACAACCTGCACCTCATCGCCGGGTACGGCGCCCGCCCGGGCGTCGGCCCCCGGCAGCGCTTCGCCATCGGCGAGGGGATCGTCGGCCAGGCCGCCCTGGAGGGCAAGCGGATCATCCTGCGGGACGTCCCGGACGGGGGCCTCACGGTCGACACCGGCCTGAGCTCCTCGACGCCCGCGCAGATCGTGGTGCTGCCGATCCTGTTCGAGGACCAGGTGCTCGGCGTGCTGGAGCTGGCCTCGCTCACCGAGTTCAGCGAGATCCACCACGACTTCCTGGTCCAGCTCGTCGAGACCATCGGTGTCACGATGAACACGATCATCGCCAACTCCCGGACCGAGGACCTGCTCACCGAGTCCCAGCGCCTCACCACGGAGCTGCGGGAACGCTCCGACGAGCTCCAGCGCCAGCAGGAGGAGCTGCGCCGCTCCAACGCCGAGCTGGAGGACAAGGCCGCGCTGCTCGCCAAGCAGAACCGCGCCATCGAGATCCAGAACTTCCAGATCGAGCAGGCCCGCCGTACGCTCGAGGAGCGCGCCGAGCAGCTGGCGGTCTCCTCGCGCTACAAGTCCGAGTTCCTGGCCAACATGTCGCACGAGCTGCGCACCCCGCTGAACAGCCTGCTGGTGCTGGCCAAGCTGCTGTCCGAGAACGCCGAGGGCAACCTCACGCCCCAGCAGGTGGAGTTCGCCCGCACCATCCACGGCGCCGGCTCCGCCCTGCTCCAGCTGATCAACGACATCCTGGACCTGTCCAAGGTCGAGGCCGGGCGGATGGACATCCACCCCCAGCAGATCTCCCTGCCCAAGCTCGTCGACTACTTCGAGGCGACCTTCACCCCGCTGGCCCAGGACAAGGGGCTGTCGTTCGCCGTCGAGGTGGACCCGTCGGTCCCGCAGGAGCTCCGCACCGACGAGCAGCGCCTCCAGCAGGTGCTGCGCAACCTGCTGTCCAACGCCATCAAGTTCACCCCCAAGGGCGAGGTGCGGCTCCGCGTGGTCCACGCCCCGCGCGACGTGGCCTTCGTGGACGAGACCCTGCGCGGCGTCGACGGCGTCCTGGCCTTCGAGGTCGTGGACACCGGCATCGGCATCGCCGCCGACAAGCTGGAAGTCATCTTCGAGGCGTTCCGGCAGGCCGACGGCACCACCAGCCGCAAGTACGGCGGGACCGGCCTGGGCCTGTCCATCTGCCGTGAGATCGCCCGCCTGCTCGGCGGCGAGATCCACGTCCACAGCGAGGTGGGCCGGGGCAGCACCTTCACCCTGTACCTGCCGCCGGCCTACGCCGGCCCGCTGGCCGCGCGCGACGGCGGGGCGGCCGCGCCGAGCGCCGCGACCCGTCCCGCGGTGATCCCCGGCCAGGTCGAGCGGCTCGACGAGCCGGGCGGGCTCCCGGAGATCCCGATGCCGGAGAGCACGCCCGTCCCGGGCCTCCCGCAGGACGACGGACCGGTGTGGACGGGTGGCGAGGACCCGCTCGCCGGGGCGAAGATCCTGATCGTGGACGACGACATCCGCAACGTCTTCGCGCTGACCAGCGTGCTGGAGCGGTACGGCTCCACGGTCGTCTACGCCGAGAACGGCCGGGAGGGCATCGAGCAGCTGGAGCGGAACGAGGACGTCTCCCTCGTCCTGATGGACATCATGATGCCGGAGATGGACGGCTGGGCGACCACCTCGGCGATCCGCCGGATGCCGCAGTTCGCCGACCTGCCGATCATCGCGCTGACCGCCAAGGTCATGCACGGCGACCGGGAGAAGAGCATCGCCTCCGGCGCCTCCGACTACATCCCCAAGCCCGTCGACGTCGACCGCCTGCTGGAACGGCTCCGCGGCTGGCTCACCCGCGGCCGGGCGGGCGACGTCTCCGAGGAAGGTGCGTGAGATGCCGCATCGCGCCAAGATCCTCCTGGTCGACGACCGGGAGGAGAACCTCATCGCCCTGGAGGCCATCCTCAGCTCCCTGGACGTGGTCCCGGTCCGGGCCAAGTCGGGTGAGGAGGCCCTGAAGGCGCTGCTCAGCACCGAGTTCGCGCTGATCCTGCTCGACGTGCGGATGCCCGGGATGGACGGGTTCGAGACGGCCGCGCACATCAAGCGCCGCGAGCGCACCCGCAACGTCCCGATCATCTTCCTGACGGTGGTCGACAGCGCCCCGGACTACGCCTTCCGCAGCTACGCCGCCGGGGCGGTCGACTACCTCACCAAGCCGTTCGACCCGTGGGTGCTCCGGGCCAAGGTCGCGGTCTTCGTCGAGCTGCACAACATGAACCGCCGCCTGGCCGAGCAGGCCTCCATGCTGCGCGGCCGGCTGAACGGCGAGCTTCCCGCGGGGCGCGACGGCGAGGCGGCCGTGCTCCCCGAGCTCTCCCGCCGCCTGGCGGCCGTGGAGGACGAGCTGACCCGGGTCCGCGATCTCGTCCGCAAGACCGACGACCCCACCCTGAACGGGGCCGTCTCCGACCTCGGCGACCGCCTGCTCCACCTCCGCGCCGGCCTCGACGCCCTCACCTGACCGCCTCCGGCGGCTCCGCGGAGGGCAGGGCCCGCGCGCCGTAGGCCAGCGAACGGGCGTCCGTTCCCGGTGCCGCGCCGGATCAGCTGCGGGCGTGCTCCAGGGCGTCCCAGAAGCCGCGGCGCAGGGCGTGGCGGACCTCGTCGTGGAGGAGGAAGTCGATCGGCAGGGAGGAGCCCTGCAGGAGGCGGGCCTCCAGGTCGGAGGGCATGCGGGGCTTGCGGGCGAGGACGGCTTCGAGCCACAGGGCCGGGGCGTCCTTGGCCACGGACCCGCCGAAGTCGTGGCCCTCCTTGTGCGCGGCCTTCACCGCGTCGGCCAGCGTGGTCGCCCCGCCGGTGTTCAGCGGCACCGGGGCCGCGTGCGGCCCGGTGTAGGGGCCGACGGGCTGGGGGGCCGCGGGCTGCGCCCCGGTGCCGGAGGCGGGCAGCTGGTAGCTCGGCGTGCTCCCGGTGGCGCCGGAGCCGTACTGCGGGACGGCGGCCGAGGAACCGGTCGGGCTGTGGTGCGTGCCCGAGTGCGCTCCCGCGGAGGCTCCCGAGGACGGTCCGGCGTGCAGGCCGGGCTGCCCGGAGGGCGGCGTCGACGCGGAGGAGACGGCGGGCGCCGGGGAGGTCGCGGGGGACTCCTGCGGGTAACCCGGGTAGGCGGACGGCGCGGGCGGGGACGTGCTCGCCCGGCGGGACGGGAGCGACGGCGCGGATCCGCCCGGGGAGGCGTCGCCGCCCGGCTGCGTCCCGCCGGCGGCGGGCAGGCCGCCTCCGGAGGAGGCCGCCCCACCGGAGAACCCGTTGCCGGAGGGGCCTCCACCGGCGGAGGACCCCTCGGGGGAGAGCCCGTTCCCCGAGGGGGACCCGCCGGGGAGTCCGCCGCCGCGGAGGAGGTCGTAGCCGGGGCGGGAGCCGTTGCCCTGCGGGACGCCGTTGCCCGACGCGGTCCCGCCGTAGCCGAGCGGCGCGGAGGCGCTGAGCGGCACGCCGTTGCCCGGGGAGAGCCCGTTGCCCGGGGAGAGCCCGTTGCCCGGGGAGGCGGGGTCGTAGGGGGACCCGCCGCCCGGCGGGAGCGCCACGGAGGCGGGCACGGGCGCGGAGCCGTTGCCGGACGGGACCGCGCCGGCCGGCGGGGCGGACGTGCCGGAGAGGCCCGGGGAGCCCGGGGAGGACGACTCGCCGGAGCCGGAGGACGGAGAGGAGGAGACCAGGCTGACGTACGGCCGCAGATGGCCCGCGCCGATCTCGATCAGGTCGTCGCACTCCTGGCGGAGCGTGCGCGAGACGCCCCAGCCCCCGTCGGCGGCGATGTGCACCAGCGTCACCCGGATCCCCAGGTCCTGGGCGTCGCACACGACCTGGGCCAGGTCCTCGTCGCCGCTGACCACGACCGCGTCGCAGATCGCGTTGTTGCGCGCCAGCGTCATCAGGTCGCGGTGCACCTGCGCGTCCACGCCCTCGCGGCGGCCGGGGCGGATCCGGGAGAGCCGGAGCTTCAGGCCGGGGATGTCGCCCAGCGCGTCGTGCTCGGGGCTGTGCCGGCCCTCGACGGTGGCCTCGTACCAGTAGCAGCGCAGCAGCGGCAGCCCGGTGCGCTCCCTGGACAGGTCGGTGAGCAACCGGAGCAGGCCCGGGTAGTCCCACGAGACCGCCTCGCGATGGCGGGTCCCGTGCGCGGCCATCGCTCCGTCGGCCAGCAGATAGCCAGCGTCCACGAACAGCGCGCAGCGATCCACGCGACACCGCCCTTCCTACGTCGCCCGACCCTACGGCTCAGACACGCTTGAAGACGCCCCGAGGGGCCGGACAGGTGGGCCTCTCCCAGGGTAGTCAAGCACCCGACGACCCGAGAGCGAATCACCACGATTCCACCCGCAACCGACCGTTCACCAGAGCGTTTATGCCGACCGTACCAGTTTGTCCCTTTATTGAGACCGGCCATCACGAACGGGTCTGCACGCTCACCGCCGCCGCCCCGAAGAGCACGGCGTCCCGGCGGGTGCTCACCCTGAGGACGGGGTCGCGGCCGAGCCTCGCGTGGAAGCGGTCGACGTCCACACCGGGCGTCAGCTCCACCCCGGTCGAACCCGTGGCCGAGCCGTCGAAGGGGTTGTCCGGGTTCCGGTCGCCGTCCTCCGGCCGGAGCGCGCCCGTCCCCAGGCTCACCCGGTCGCCCCGCAGGTCGGCGTCGCCCTCCCAGGCCACCAGGTCCAGCCGGGCGGGCATGCCGGCATCGGTCAGCCCGTCGAGCGGGACCCGCGCCGGCGCGCCCGCCTGGACCAGGGTGGCGGTGTCGACGACCACGGCCTGCCGGTACGGCTGGCGCGGGTCGGCCGCGATGACCACCAGGCTCCAGCCGGCGTGCCGCGCGACTCCGGGCCGCAGGGGGACGTCGGCCACCCAGTACTTCCCGCGGAGCTTGCGCACCAGCCGGGTCACGTCGGCGAACGCCTGGTACGCCCGGCCGGAGGGCAGTTCCTGCTCGGTCACCCGGGCGGCCCGCACCTGCGTGTAGCCCGCGTCCCCCGGGGCGCGGAACTTGACGGCCCGCCCGGCGGCGGGTGCGCTCGCCGACCAGTAGAGCCCGGCCCACACGACCCTGCCGCGTCTCGGCAGGTCCAGCCGGGCGGCGCTGGAGTTCTTGGTCGCCGGGTCGCGGTCCTGGTCGTACAGGCGCATCGGCGCCTGGTCGTTGTCGCGGGCGTCGCCGTCCCTGGACCGGACGATCCGGCACATCCGGTCGGTGGGCGCGCGGGTCAGCAGGGTGTTGCCGATCGCCGCGGTGGTCACCCTGCCGTCGGCGGCGAAGCGGGCCGGGGCGCCGAAGGCCCGCACCCCGCTCCGCGACCTGGCCGTCACCTGCGGTCCCGCGCCGGTGACCCGGAGCGAGAGCGGCACGCCGAGCGGGGCGTTCCGCGCGACCGCCACCCTCAGGAAGATCGAGGTGCCCTGGCCGGGGGCCAGCGGGGCCCGGGCGCAGCGCACGCCCCGGCCCGCCGGCCGGCAGGACCAGCCGTCCACCGTGCCGACGCCCCCGGTGCCCGCACCGGGCGCGGCGCTCCCGGCGGCCCCCCGCGTCCGCCTTCCGCCCGCCAGCGGCGTCACCCCCTCCGGCAGGCCGACCTGGGCCACGACCGCGCGGCCGGCGCTCCGGCCGGCGTTGCGCAGCCGTACCGCCACCATGCCCGTCTGGGAGCGGACCAGCGCGCCGAGCACGTCGATCCGGGCGACCATGCGGGGCGCGGGCCCCCGGCCCCTCCCCCGCTGGTGCTCGGGGCTGGCCGCCCGCCGGGGCGCCGGGGCGGCCATCCGGGGCGCCTCGGCCCGCGGCGGCTCCTTCCGGGCGGGCTTCGGCGGCCGGGCAGGCGCGGGCGGCGC
>NZ_BAAAUT010000046.1:0-61942 GCF_039534085.1 Planomonospora alba | reverse complement strand
ACCGCCCCAGGAACACGGGACCCGGCCGGGGAGTCCGTACGGCCCGCCGCCCCGGGTCAGATGGTGAGGGGGGCGGGGCGGCGGCGGAGGAGGAGCATGGCGGCGTCGTCGGCCAGCGGCCGGCCCACGTGGCGGAGCAGGTCGGCGCGGAGGGCGTCGAGCGCGAGCTGGGGGTCGGAGTCGTCCAGCAGGTGGGCGCGGTCGGCCAGCGGGTAGAACTCGCCCTTGCCGTCGCGGGCCTCGATGACCCCGTCGGTGTAGAAGAGGATCTGGCAGCCCGGCTCGAACGGCAGCTGGTGCGGCACGGGCTCCACGGATTTGAGCGTGCCCATGCCCAGGGGGAGCGCGTCCTCCGGGGGGTGGGCGAACCACGGGTCGCCCTCGGCCGTGAGCACCATGGGCGGCGGATGGCCGCAGTTCAGCACGGTGACGGAGGTGTCACCGCTGATCTCGGCGAGCACGGCGGTGACGAACTGCTCGCCGGACAGCTCCCGGGTCAGCGCGTTCTCCAGGCGGCAGACCACGCCCTCGAGCTTGGCCTCGTCGTAGGCGGCCTCCCGGAAGGCGCCGAGCACCACCGCGGCGGTCTCCACGGCCTCCAGCCCCTTGCCCTGGACGTCGCCGACGATGATCCGGACCCCGTGCGGTGTGGTGACCACCTCGTACAGGTCGCCGCCGATCCGGGCCTCGGCGGTGGCGGAGGTGTAGGAGACGGCGACGCCGATCCCCGGCCCGGCGCGGCGCGGCACCGGCCGGAGCAGCACCCGCTGGGCGGCCTCGGCCACCGAGCGGACGTCGGCGAGCCGGCGCTCGTGGCGGAGCCGTCCGGCGCTGGCCAGCACGCTGGCCACGGTCACGCCGAGGATGGCGGCGACGGTGGTGTTGGTGCGGGGCGTCCAGAGGATGCCGTTGTAGACGCCGAGGGCCACGCAGAGCACGAGGGCGATGACGCCGACGACCGTGGTGCGGGCCAGGCCGCACGCGACGCTGGCGAAGGCGGGGCCGAGGGCGAGCAGGGGGAGGAGGCCGGCGGTCGGGCCGGTGCCGAAGTCGATCAGGGCGACCACGGCCATCACGGCGAACGGCAGCAGCTTCAGGGTGGCCTGGGTCTTGCCGGTCTCCACGGAGGACAGCAGGCGGGTGAAGGCGCGGCCCCTGAACGCGGCCAGCGACCTCAGCAGGGCGGCGTGCCGTTTCTCCGGGCGTGACGAGGAGCGAGTGTGACGGTCCCCACTCCTGAGCATCTCACCGCGTTTCGCTGGACGGCCCGTTTGTTTTTTCCTACCACAGCGATAGGCATGGGCGTCGTACTACACGCGATGTTTAACGAAGACGGCACGTGGCGGGAGGCGGGCGCGCCGGGGCCCGGTGCGCCCGCGACCGGACGGGCCGTCAGAAGGAGTCGACGGCGCGGCGCGCCTCGGGGTCCAGGACGCCCCAGTTGATGAGCTCCTCGGTGAGCTCGCTGGGCGACTTGTCGTAGATCACGGCCAGGGAGCGCAGGTCCTCCTGGCGGATGGACAGCACCTTGCCGTTGTAGTCGCCGCGCTGGCTCTGGATCGTCGCCGCGTAGCGGGCGAGCGCGCCGGCCTTCTCCTTGGGGAGCTGGGAGAGGCGCTCAAGGTCGATCACAAGCTTCGGCGTGGGGCCGAGCGGGCTCGGGGCGGCTCCGCCGGGCAGCAACTCCGAGACCGGCACCCCGTAGAAATCCGCGAGTTCGGCAAGCTTCTGCACCGTGACCGCACGGTCGCCACGCTCGTAGGAGCCGACGACAACCGCCTTCCACCGTCCACGGGACTTCTCCTCGACTCCGTGCAGGGACAGCCCCTGCTGGGTGCGGATGGCACGGAGTCGTGCACCCAGCGACTTGGCGTATTCAGACGGCATCGTGTGGCCCCCCGGTCTTCTCTAATGTACTGCTTTCACTTGATTGTGCTACCTCACGTCGTATGCTCCGGTCACCGGGTCGGCACCCAGGGTAGGTGTCCGCGGTGACCGGAGAGTGAGGGTTCACCCGATAACATCACGACGTGTGGTTACGCACAGTGACGGTAAAGGGGTGGGCGCCGAAGGTCAAGCTGATTGGAAAAAAGAGGTCGAATCCGGTCCGGTGAGGGTCCTCCGTAAACGCCGCGCTTGTCCCCCTCCGTGCTCTCCGCCGTCCGCGCCTCACCGCTGGCTCCCGACCCCGTTGAGACGGGAGTGGCGGTAGCCGTACGGGAAGTAGGCGGCGAGGCCGGCCGCCCCAGGGGGACGAGCCCGGCCAGGACGCCGACGAACAGGCTGGCGATGAGCGTGTCGGCCGCCGGCACCCGGCGGCCGGGTCCTTTCCTCGGCGGGGCGGTGCGGCGGTCCGCCGGCGGCGGACCGGGTCCCGTCCGGGCGGGGACGGGACCGCCGGGTCACAGGGTGCTGGCGAGGGGCCAGGTGGCGTTGGGCGTGATGATGGTGCCCGCGTGGCCGCCGATGATCTGCTCGGTCTCGTCCAGCCGGCCGATGGCGGCCATGTCGCCGGTCTTCTCCACGAAGGAGCAGGCCGCCTCGACCTTCGGTCCCATCGAGCCGGCGGGGAAGTCCTCGGCGCGCAGCTCGTGCGGGGTGGTGTGGCCGATCTCCTCCTGCTCCGGGGTGCCGAAGCCCCGCATGACCCGCGGCACGTCGGTGAGGATGAGGAAGGCGTCGCACTCCAGCGCCTCGGAGAGCAGGGAGCCGGTCAGGTCCTTGTCGATGACCGCCTCGATGCCCTGCAGGCGGCCCTTCTCGTTCCGGATGACCGGGATGCCGCCGCCGCCCGCGCAGACCACCACGACGCCGTCGCGGACCAGCCCGCGGATCAGCCGGGTCTCCACCACCCGCTGCGGCTGGGGCGAGGGCACGACCCGGCGCCAGTGCGGCCCGTCGGGTCTGACCGTCCAGCCGTTCTGCGCGGCCAGCCTCTCGGCCTCGGCCCGGTCGTAGACCTGCCCGACGAACTTGGTCGGGTCGTCGAAGGCCGGGTCCACCGCGGAGATGAGCGTCTGGGTGACCACCGAGATGACCTGGCGGCCCGGCAGCGCGTTCTGCAGCGCCTGGAGCATCCAGTAGCCGATCATGCCCTGGGTCTGGGCGCCCAGGGTGTCGAAGGGGTAGGGCCGGGTCAGGTTGGGGTCGTTGGCGCTCTCCAGCGCCAGCACGCCGACCTGCGGGCCGTTGCCGTGGGTGATGACGAGCTCGTGCTTTTCGGCCAGCTTGGCCAGGGAGGCGACCGCGAGGCAGACGTTGTCCTGCTGGGTCCGGGCATCGGGCTTCTGGCCCCGCTGCAGCAGCGCGTTGCCTCCGAGTGCGACCAGGACGCGCATGTCAGCTCCCCAGGGTGGCGACCATGACGGCCTTGATGGTGTGCAGGCGGTTCTCGGCCTCGTCGAAGACGATGGACCGGGGCGACTCGAAGACCTCCTCGGTCACCTCCAGCGCCTCGTGGCCGGTCCTCTGGTAGAGGTCCTCGCCGACCGAGGTCTCCCGGTTGTGGAAGGCCGGCAGGCAGTGCATGAACTTCACCCCCGGGTTCCCGGTCGCCTTCACCAGTTCGCCGTTGACCTGGTACGGCATGAGCAGCTTGATGCGCTCGTCCCAGACCTCCTTGGGCTCGCCCATGGAGACCCACACGTCGGTGTAGAGGAAGTCGACGCCCCTGACGCCCTCCGCCGGGTCGTCGGTGAGGGTGACCGAGGCACCCGTCTTCGCGGCGAGCTCCTTGGCGGGGCCGACGACCATGCCCTCCTCGGGCCAGAGCGTCTTGGGCGCGACGATCCGCACGTCCATGCCGAGCAGCGCGCCGGTGACCAGCAGCGAGTTGCCCACGTTGTTGCGGGCGTCGCCGAGGTAGGCGTAGGAGACGCCGTGCAGCGGCTTGTCGCTGTGCTCCTGCATGGTGAGCATGTCGGCGAGCATCTGCGTGGGGTGCCACTCGTCGGTGAGGCCGTTCCACACCGGGACCCCGGCGTAGGCCGCCAGCTCCTCGACGTGGGCCTGCTTGCGGCCGCGGAACTCGATGCCGTCGTACATCCGCCCGAGCACCCGCGCGGTGTCCTTGACCGACTCCTTGTGGCCCATCTGGGAGCCGCTCGGGTCGAGGTAGGTGACGTTCGCCCCCTGGTCGTAGGCGCCGACCTCGAAGGCGCAGCGGGTCCGGGTCGAGGTCTTCTCGAAGATCAGCGCGATGTTCTTGCCCTTGAGCCGCTGCTGCTCGACGCCGGCGTACTTGGCGGCCTTGAGGTCGGCCGCGAGCTTGATCAGGTAGCGGAACTCCTCCGGGGTGAAGTCGAGCTCCTTCAGGAAGCTCCGGTTGCGCAGGTTGAATGCCATGGGCGTGTCCTTACGTGGTGGTGAGGGGTGGGGTGGGACGTCCCGCCCGGCGGGCGCGGGGCTAGATCCCGTCGCGCTCGATCGGGCAGCTCATGCAGCGCGGGCCGCCGCGGCCTCGGCCGAGCTCGCTGCCGCGGATGGTGACGACCTCGATCCCGTTGGCCCGCAGGTGGTTGTTGGTGGTGGTGTTGCGCTCGTAGGCCACGACCACGCCCGGCTCGATCGCCAGCACGTTGCAGCCGTCGTCCCACTGCTCGCGCTCGGCGGCGTGCACGTCCTGCACGGCGGTCAGCACCCTGATGTCGTCCAGGTCCAGCGCGGCGGCGATGGCCTTGTGCATGTCCTCCGGCGCGTGATCGGTGATCTTGAGTTCCTTCTCGTTGTCACCCGGCTCGATCGTGTGCGAGGGCAGCATGCCGAGCCCGGCGTACTTGGTGAAGGTGTCCGCGTCCACCTGGGTCATGACGGTGTCCAGGTGCATGAACGCGCGCGCCTTCGGCAGGTCCAGCGCGACGATCCTCCTCGCGCCGCCCTTGGCGAACAGGCTGCAGGCGAGCATCTCCACGGCCTGGGGCTGGGTGCGCTCGCTCATCCCGACCAGCACGGCGCCGCGGCCGATGACCAGCACGTCGCCGCCCTCGATGGTGGCCGGGGCCGCCGCGGTGCCGGGCATCCAGACGTGGTAGCCGTCCTCGGCGTCGGGCCGGTCGTAGCCGCCGGCGAACATCGGGTGGTAGCGGTAGACGGCCTCGTAGTTGACGGTCTCGCGCTGGCGGGCCTTCTTGCGCATGGCGTTGACGGACACGCCGTTGTAGATCCAGCAGGAGGTGTCGCGGGTGAACAGGTGGTTGGGCAGCGGCGGCAGGACGAAGTCGTCCATGCCCATGGTGTGGAAGGTCAGGCTCCTGGGCTCGGAGGAGAACTCCAGGAACTCGCGCTTGGTGAGGCCGCCGGTGAGGAAGGGCTGGAGCGTCGCCGCGTCCATGGAGTCGAGCGTGTTGCGGATGGCGTCGGTGGCCAGCGGCCCGAACCAGCGCGCGTCGATGCTGCCGTCGAGGATGTGCTTGCGCGCCTCGGGGATCTCGGTGATCGTGCGCATGATGTCGGAGAGCAGGTGCACGGTGATGCCGCGGTCGCGCAGGACCTGCTGCCACTCCTCGTGCTCCTCCATGGCGCGCTGCACCCACAGCACGTCGTCGAAGAGCAGGTCGTCCTTGTTGGACGGGGTGAGCCGCTTCAGCGCCAGGGCGGGCCGGTGCAGGATGACCTGGCGGAGCCTGCCCACCTCGGAGTCGACGTGAAAGGGCATGTCCGGATCTCCTTGATCGGTGTGTGCGGGTCAGGAGGGCGGCGTCGCGGGCGACGCCGGGACCTCGCCCCGCGGGCCGTACTCTCCTCGCTTGGCCTTGACCCAGATGTAGACCGGGATGCCGACGAGCATCATCAGGAAGCCGATGAAGATCGCCTCCATACCGGCACCGTACGTCATCCAGAAGGCGAACAGGATGGCGAGGGTGGTGATGGCGAGGTCGCGGCCCAGCCGGGCGCCGCTGACCCTGCGGGCCCCGGTGACGAGCCAGAACAGCTGGGCGCAGGCGGAGAAGAAGTACGGGATGACGGTGGTGAAGGTGGCGATGAGCAGGATCTGGTTGAAGCCGCTCCCGGTGCCGAAGTAGTTGTAGACGGCGACCAGCGAGGTCAGCGCCGCGCCGAGCACGATGCCGAAGGCGGGCGCGCCGCGGCGGTTCTCGCTGGCGAAGACCTTCGGGAACATGCCGTCCCGGGCGGCGGCCAGCGGCATCTCGGCCACCAGCATGGTCCAGCCGTTGATCGCGCCGATGCCGGAGACGATCGCGCAGGCCGCCATGACGCCGCCGCCGACGCCGCCGCCGAACATGGTGTTGATGGCGTCGGCGAACGGGGCGGTGGAGTCCACCAGCCGCTCGTGCGGGACGGTGCCGAAGACGGCGAACGTGCTGAGCATGTACATCGCGGCGCAGATCAGTACGCCGTAGACGCTCGCCCGGCCGATGTTGCGGACCGGGTCGGTGACCTTCTCGGCCACGATGGTGGCGCTCTCCACGCCGGAGTAGATGAACAGCGTCAGCGCGCCCGCGGTGGACAGGGCGGCCGGCCAGCTGCCGCCGGTGACGTTGAACCCGCCGAAGTTGGCGCCGTCGATGAAGAACAGGCCGACCACGGCCACGAAGACCAGCGGGATGAACTTCAGCACCGCGGTGACCAGCGCGAACCAGCCGATGTTCTTGACGCCGGACAGGTTGATCAGCGCCGGGATCCACAGGGCGACCAGCGCGAGGGCGAGCTGGCCGCCCAGGGACGTCCAGCCCAGGAAGTAGTTGACGTAGTTGACCCAGACCACCGCCATGGCGGCGTTGCCGATCCAGGAGGTCAGCCAGAACGACCAGGCGTTCCAGAAGCCGGAGAACTCGCCGAAGGCGTCCTTGGCGTAGGCGTACGGCCCGCCGCTGGCCGGGACGCGGGCGCCCAGGCGGCCGAAGACCACGGCCAGCGCGATGGCGCCGATCGTGACGACGCCCATCGACAGGATGCTGACCGTGCCGTAGGCCGCCAGCGAGCTGGGGAGCAGGAACACCCCGGTGCCCACGATGTTGCCCACCACGAGGGCGACGGCGGCCGGCAGCCCCAGCTTGCCGGGTCGGGCCACCAGGGCGCCCCCGGGGCCCGCGGGACCCCGGCCGGCCGGGCCCTGCTCGGAAGTGACCGGTCCCTGACGGTGCGAACCAGGTGTCTCCCCCATCGTGCGCCCCCCGACGCTCGGTCCTCCGCGTCACCCGCGTCCGCGGGCGACCCCCGCGGGGATGCCCGTGACGGATGGGGCGAAACGTTCGGTTTTCCCAGGTGAGACGGGTGTGCCGAGGGGGGTCGGGGCGGCCGCCCGGTCCCCGCCGTCGTCCTCGGTCTCCTCGACCTCCAGGGGAGGATCCGGTGGGCGGCGGTCCGCCGGGTGAGCATGGAGACGAACGCGGTGCGGACCACGTGCACCTCGCCCACCCCGTCCTCGCGGGTGGGCCGGTCGGAGGCTTTACCGGGCGAGAGCGCCTGGATGGTGCAGGTATCGTGCCATTTATCATCTTCTGTCGTTATTAGTGTGATAACCGCCCGGTTCTGGGCGGGCGTCCCGCGGCTGGTACCGTGAGGGCGTCGACTTCCTTTAAGACCCGTCCCGTGAGGCGGGAAAGGTGGTGTTCTCCTTGGCCGACGCCGTTTCGCATGCCCGAAGTCAGGTTCCCGACGGGGTCGCGGCGCACGCCGTCCTCGAAGGCCCCGACATCAACCGGGCACTGATCCGCATCTCCCACGAGATCCTCGAACGCACCAAGGGCGGCGAGGACATCGTCCTGCTCGGCATCCCGACCCGCGGGGTCCACCTCGCCCGCCGCCTGGCCGAGCACATCCGGCGCTTCGAGGGCCGGACCGTCCCGGTCGGCTCCCTCGACATCACGATGTACCGCGACGACCTGCGCACCAAGCCCGCCCGGCCGCTCGGGCGCACCGAGCTGCCCGCCGAGGGGGTCGACGACCGGACGGTCGTGCTGGTCGACGACGTGCTCTACTCCGGCCGCACCGTGCGCGCCGCGCTCGACGCGCTGGGCGACCTGGGCCGCCCGCGCGCCGTCCAGCTCGCCGCCCTGGTGGACCGGGGCCACCGCGAGCTGCCCATCCGCGCCGACTACGTCGGCAAGAACCTCCCCACCGCCAAGTCCGAGATCGTCAAGGTCTACGTGGAGGAGACCGACGGCCGCGACGCGGTCGTGCTCCTGAAGGAGGGGGACAAGTGAAGCGGCACCTCATCTCCGCTGCCGACCTGAGCCGCGACGACGCCCTGCTGATCCTGGACACCGCCGACGAGCTGGCGAAGATCTCGGAGCGGTCCATCAAGAAGCTGCCGACCCTGCGCGGCCGCACGGTGGTCAACCTCTTCTTCGAGGACTCCACCCGGACCCGGATCTCGTTCGAGGCCGCGGCCAAGCGCCTGTCGGCCGATGTGATCAACTTCTCCGCCAAGGGCTCCAGCGTCTCCAAGGGCGAGTCGCTCAAGGACACCGCGCTGACCCTCCAGGCCATGGGCGCCGACGCCGTGGTCATCCGGCACGGCGCCTCCGGCGCGCCGCACCGGCTGGCCGGCTGGGTGCGCGGCAGCGTCGTCAACGCCGGCGACGGCACGCACGAGCACCCCACCCAGGCCCTGCTCGACGCCTTCACCATGCGCCGCCGCCTCGGCTCGCTGGACGGCCGGAAGGTCACCGTCGTCGGCGACGTGCTGCACAGCCGGGTGGCCCGCTCGAACGTGCTGCTGCTGTCCACGCTCGGCGCCGAGGTGACGCTGGTCGCCCCGCCGACCCTGCTGCCGGTGAACGTCGACTCCTGGCCCTGCGAGATCTCCTACGACCTCGACGCGGTGCTGCCCAAGTCCGACGTGGTGATGATGCTGCGCGTGCAGCGCGAGCGGATGAACGCCGCGTTCTTCCCCACCGAGCGGGAGTACAGCCGCCGCTACGGCCTCGACCGCGACCGCGTCGCCAAGCTGCACGACGACGCGCTCGTGATGCACCCCGGGCCGATGAACCGGGGCATGGAGATCGCGGCGGAGGTGGCCGACTCGCCGCGCTCGACGATCGTCGAGCAGGTCGCCAACGGGGTGACCACGCGCATGGCCGTTCTGTACCTGCTGCTCGGCGGCGCCAACCTCGGGGGAGAAGACCAGTGAGCATCGTCATCAAGGGCGCGCGGATCTGCGGCGGCGAGCCCGCCGACATCCTGATCGACGGCACCGACATCGCCGAGGTCGGCCGGGGCCTGACCGGCGACGAGACCGTGGACGCCGACGGCCTGGTCGCCCTGCCCGGCCTGGTCGACCTCCACACCCACCTGCGCGAGCCCGGCCGGGAGGACGCCGAGACCGTCGAGACCGGCACCCGCGCCGCCGCGCTGGGCGGCTTCACCGCCGTGCACGCCATGGCCAACACCTCCCCGGTCGCCGACACCGCCGGCGTCGTCGAGCAGGTCTGGCGGCTGGGCCTGGCGGCCGGCCACTGCGACGTGCAGCCGGTCGGCGCGGTCACCGAGGGGCTCGGCGGCGAGCGGCTGGCCGAGCTCGGCGCGATGGCCGACTCCGCCGCCCGGGTCCGCGTCTTCTCCGACGACGGCAAGTGCGTCTCCGACGCGGTGCTCATGCGCCGGGCCCTGGAGTACGTCAAGGCCTTCGACGGCGTGGTCGCCCAGCACGCCCAGGAGCCGCGCCTGACCGCCGGCGCGCAGATGAACGAGGGCTCGGTCTCCGGCAGGCTCGGCCTGACCGGCTGGCCGGCGGTCGCCGAGGAGGCGGTCATCGCCCGCGACTGCCTGCTCGCCGCGCACGTCGGCTCCCGGCTGCACGTCTGCCACGTCTCCACCGCCGGCTCGGTGGAGATCATCCGCTGGGCCAAGTCCAAGGGCTGGAACGTCACCGCCGAGGTGACCCCGCACCACCTGCTGCTCACCGACGACCTCGTCGAGGACTCCCCGCTGGGCGCCTACAACCCGATCTACAAGGTCAACCCGCCGCTGCGCACCCGCGCCGACGTCGAGGCGCTGCGCGAGGCCCTGGCCGACGGCACGATCGACGTGGTCGCCACCGACCACGCCCCCCACCCGGTCGAGGACAAGGAGACCGAGTGGGCCGCCGCGGCGATGGGCATGATCGGCCTGGAGACGGCCCTGTCGGTGGTCCAGGAGGCGATGGTGGAGACCGGCCTGCTCGACTGGGCGGGCGTGGCCGAGCGCATGTCGTACGCCCCGGCGCGGATCGGCCGCCTGTCCGGCCACGGTCGGCCGCTGGAGGCCGGCTCCCCGGCCAACATCACCCTCTACGACCCCTCGGTGCGCGCGCAGGTGGACCCGTCCTCCTACGCCTCCAAGAGCCGCAACACCCCCTACGAGGGCCGCAGCCTGCCCGGCCGGGTCGTCGCGACCTTCCTGCGGGGCCGCCCGACCGTCCTCGACGGCAAGCTCGCGTGACGGCCGTGCCCCGTCCGCCCGCGCATGGCGCGGCGCGTCCCACATCGTGGAGACGCCCCGCGTCCATGCGCCGGATATTTCATACTTTCATTACCAATGACCGAGATGAGTGGGATGCTCTGTGACTGAGCTGAACGAGCGGACCGGCGCCCGGGCGGAGGCAGACGGCGCGCGGGCCGCGGTCCTCGTGCTGGAGGACGGGCGCGTCTTCCACGGAACCCCTTACGGCGCCGAGGGCGAGACCTTCGGCGAGATGGTCTTCAACACCGGGATGACCGGCTACCAGGAGACCCTCACCGACCCCTCCTACCACCGCCAGATCGTCGCGATGACCGCCCCGCACATCGGCAACACGGGCGTCAACGACGAGGACCCGGAGTCCGGGCGCGTCTGGGTCGCGGGCTACGTGGTCCGCGAGCCCGCCCGCGTGCACTCCAGCTGGCGCGCCACCCGGTCCCTGGACGACTACCTCGTCTCGCAGGGGGTCGTCGGCATCGCCGTCCCCGGCACCCGCGCGCTCACCCGCCACCTGCGCGAGCGCGGCGCCATGCGCGCCGGGATCTTCTCCGGCGAGGCCCTGGCCCCGGTGGAGGAGCTCCTGGAGCGGGTCCGGCGCAGCCCCGCGATGGAGGGCGCCGACCTGGCCGGGCAGGTCTCCTGCGCCGAGCCGTACACGGTGCCGGCGATCGGCGCCAGGAAGTACACCGTCGTCGCGGTGGACCTGGGCATCAAGGCCATGACCCCGCACCGGATGGCCGAGCGGGGCTGCGAGGTGCACGTGCTGCCCGCCACCGCCACCGCCGCCGACATCCTCGCCCTCGACCCCGACGGGGTCTTCTTCTCCAACGGCCCCGGCGACCCGGCCGCCGCCGACGGCCCGGTCGCGGCGCTGCGCGGCGTGCTGGAGGCCGGCAAGCCGTTCTTCGGCATCTGCTTCGGCAACCAGATCTTCGGCCGCGCCCTGGGCCTGGGCACCTACAAGCTGCGCTACGGGCACCGCGGGGTCAACCAGCCGGTCCAGGACCGCCGGACCGGCCGCGTCGAGATCTCCGCGCACAACCACGGCTTCGCCGTGCGGGCGCCGCTGGACGGGCCGTTCGACACGCCGTACGGCCGGGCGGAGGTCAGCCACGTCAACCTCAACGACGACTGCGTCGAAGGGCTGCGGCTGATCGACCGGCCCGCCTTCAGCGTCCAGTACCACCCCGAGGCCGCGGCCGGCCCGCACGACTCCGCGGGGCTCTTCGACCGGTTCTGCGCTCTGATGGAGCAGTCGAGGGGACGGGGGAGCGGAGCGGCCGGCGAGGGACGAGCCGTCCGCGCCGCGAGTGAGGAGCCGAGCGCGACCATGAACACAGGGGAGAACGAGCGTGCCTAAGCGGACGGACATCCAGTCGGTCATGGTGATCGGCTCCGGGCCGATCGTGATCGGGCAGGCCTGCGAGTTCGACTACTCCGGCACCCAGGCGTGCCGCGTGCTGCGCGCCGAGGGCTTCCGGGTGATCCTCGTCAACAGCAACCCCGCGACGATCATGACGGACCCGGAGTTCGCGGACGCCACCTACGTCGAGCCGATCACCCCCGAGTACGTCGAGAAGATCATCGCCAAGGAGCGCCCCGACGCGCTGCTGCCCACCCTGGGCGGCCAGACGGCGCTCAACACCGCCATCGCCCTGCACGAGGCGGGCGTGCTCGACAATTACGGCGTCGAGCTCATCGGCGCCGACGTGGACGCCATCCAGGCGGGCGAGAACCGCGAGCGCTTCAAGGAGATCGTCGCCAAGGTCGCCGCCGAGCACGGCCTCAACGCCGAGTCGGCCCGCTCGGTCGTCTGCCACAGCATGGACGAGTGCCTGGCCGCGGCCGAGCAGCTCGGCTACCCGCTGGTGGTGCGGCCCTCCTTCACCATGGGCGGCGTCGGCTCCGGCTTCGCCCACGACGAGGCCGGCCTGCGCCGCATCGCCGGCGCCGGTCTGGACGCCTCGCCGACCACCGAGGTGCTCCTGGAGGAGTCCATCCTCGGCTGGAAGGAGTACGAGCTGGAGGTCATGCGGGATGCGGCCGACAACGTCGTCATCGTCTGCTCCATCGAGAACATCGACCCGATGGGCGTGCACACCGGCGACAGCGTCACCGTGGCCCCCGCCCTGACCCTCACCGACCGCGAGTACCAGAACATGCGCGACGTCGCCATCGCGGTCATCCGCGAGGTCGGCGTGGACACCGGCGGCTGCAACATCCAGTTCGCGGTCGACCCGCGGACCGGCCGCATGGTCGTCATCGAGATGAACCCGCGCGTGTCGCGCTCGTCGGCGCTGGCGTCCAAGGCCACCGGCTTCCCGATCGCCAAGATCGCCGCCAAGCTCGCCGTCGGCTACACCCTCGACGAGATCCCCAACGACATCACCAAGGAGACCCCCGCGTCGTTCGAGCCCACGCTCGACTACATCGTGGTCAAGGTGCCGCGCTTCGCCTTCGAGAAGTTCGCCGGGGCCGACACGACGCTCACCACCCACATGAAGTCGGTCGGCGAGGCCATGGCCATCGGCCGGTCCTTCCCCGAGGCGCTGCAGAAGGCGCTGCGCTCGCTGGAGAAGAAGGGCGCCGCCTTCTCCTGGGCGGGCGAGCCCGGCGACAAGGACGAGCTGCTGGCCGCCTGCCGCGCGCCGCACGACGGCCGGCTGCGCACCATGCAGCAGGCCATCAGGGCCGGCGCCACCATCGAGGAGCTGCACGAGGCCACCTCCGTCGACCCGTGGTTCCTGGACCAGCTCATGGCGATCGACGAGATCGCCGCCGAGGTGCGCGAGGCGGCCCAGCTCGACGCCGCCGTGCTGGAGCGGGCCAAGCGGTACGGCTTCTCCGACGCGCAGATCGGCGAGCTCCGCGGCATGGACGAGGCGCGCGTGCGCGACCTGCGCCACGCCCTGGGGGTCCGCCCGGTCTACAACACCGTCGACACCTGCGCCGCCGAGTTCGCCGCCCGCACGCCGTACCTGTACTCCACCTACGACGAGGAGACCGAGGTCCCGTACGGCGACCGGCAGAAGGTCATCATCCTCGGCTCCGGCCCCAACCGGATCGGCCAGGGCATCGAGTTCGACTACGCGTGCGTGCACGCCTCCTTCGAGCTGTCGGCGGCCGGCTACGAGACCGTCATGGTCAACTGCAACCCCGAGACGGTCTCCACCGACTACGACACCTCCGACCGGCTCTACTTCGAGCCGCTCACCCTGGAGGACGTGCTGGAGGTCGTCCACGCCGAGCAGCAGACCGGTCCGGTCGCGGGCGTCATCGTCCAGCTCGGCGGGCAGACCCCGCTCGGCCTGGCGCAGGCGCTCAAGGACGCGGGCGTGCCGATCGTCGGCACCTCGCCGGAGTCGATCCACCTGGCCGAGGAGCGCGGCGCGTTCGGCCGGGTGCTCGCCGAGGCCGGGCTCCCCGCGCCCAAGCACGGCACCGCGACGACCGAGGCCGAGGCGCTGGAGATCGCCGCGGAGATCGGCTACCCGGTCCTGGTCCGCCCGAGCTACGTGCTGGGCGGCGCAGGCATGGCCATCGTCTACGACGACGACACCCTCGTCACCTACATGTCGAAGGCGGGCGCGGCGAGCGACCACCCGGTGCTGGTGGACAAGTTCCTCGACGAGGCCGTCGAGATCGACGTGGACGCGCTCTTCGACGGCGAGGAGCTGTACCTCGGCGGCGTGATGGAGCACATCGAGGAGGCCGGCATCCACTCCGGCGACTCGGCCTGCTCGCTGCCCCCGATGACGCTCGGCAGCCACGACATCAAGCGCATCCGCGCGGCCACCGAGGCCATCGCGCGGGGCGTGGGGGTGCGCGGCCTGCTCAACGTCCAGTACGCCATGTCCGCTGGCATCCTGTACGTGCTGGAGGCCAACCCGCGGGCCAGCCGTACCGTGCCGTTCGTCTCCAAGGCCACGGCGGTCCCGCTGGCCAAGGCGGCGGCCCGGGTGATGATGGGCGCGACCGTCGCGCAGCTGCGCGCCGAGGGCATGCTCCCGGCCGACGGCGACGGCGGCACCATGCCGCTGGACGCGCCGATCGCGGTCAAGGAGGCGGTGCTGCCGTTCAACCGCTTCCGGGGCGTCGACACGGTGCTGGGTCCGGAGATGCGCTCCACCGGCGAGGTCATGGGCGTCGACGCGTTCTTCGGCACCGCCTACGCCAAGTCGCAGGCGGCGGCCTACGGCTCGCTGCCGACCAAGGGGCGGGCCTTCGTCTCGGTCGCGAACCGGGACAAGAGGGCCATGATCTTCCCGGTGAAGGCGCTGGCGGACCTCGGCTTCGAGATCCTGGCCACCGAGGGAACCGCGGAGGTGCTGCGCCGCAACGGCGTCCGTGCCAAGATCGTGCGCAAGCAGAGCGACGGGACCGGGCCCGACGGCGAGCCGACGATCGGCCGGCGGATCCTGGACGGCGAGGTGGACCTCATCGTGAACACGCCCTTCGGCAGCCCCGGCCAGTCCGGGCCGCGGCTGGACGGCTACGAGATCCGCACCGCGGCCGTGCTGCGGGGCATCCCCTGCATCACGACCGTCCAGGGACTCGCCGCGGCCGTTCAGGGCATTCAGGCCATCGTCCGCGGCGACATCGGCGTACGGTCCCTCCAGGAGCACGCCCAGAGACTGCGGGGATGATGCCCTGAGCGGGAGGTGAGGGAGACGCCTGTCACGCCGGTACAGGTCACGGGCACGGTGCTGACGACGCGCCGGGTCGACGCCTACCATGCGCTGACCGTGGTCGCGCCCGGCATCGTCGAGCGGTTCCGCCCCGGCCACTTCGTGGGGGTGGCCGTCGGCGGGCCGGACACGTCGCTGCTGACCCGGCGCGCCCTCTCCGTCCACGACGTCAAACCCGACTACGGCGGCACGGTGGAGCTCGTCTTCACCGTGCGCGGCCCCGGCACGGCCTGGCTGGCCGAGCGCCGCGCCCGCGACACGCTGGACCTGGTCGGCCCGCTCGGCCGGCCGTTCCCGCTGCCGAGGGACCCGGTGACCTGCGTCCTGGTCGGCGCGGAGTACGGCTCCGCGACGCTCTTCGCGGTGGCCGACGCCCTCCAGCGGCGCGGCTGCCGGGTCGACTTCGTGCTCGGCGGCGCCTCGGCCGACCGGGTCTTCGGCGCCCTGCGCGCCCGCCGGATGGGGGAGACGACCACGCTCACCACCGAGGACGGCTCGCTCGGCATGCGCGGCCGGGTGACCGACGTGCTGCCCGGCGTGATCGCCGACGTCCGGGCCGACGCCGTCTACGCCTGCGGCCCCATGGAGACGCTGCGCGGCGTCACCGCGGTGGCGGTCGAGTTCGACATCCCGGTCCAGGTCGCCGTGGAGGAGCGGATGGCCTGCGGGATCGGCGTGTGCATGACGTGCGTGCTGCCGGTCATCGGCGACGACGGCGCCACCCGGATGGTGCGGGCCTGCGTCGAGGGGCCGGTCTTCCGGGGCGAGCGGGTGCGCTTCGACGACGTGGGGACGATCCCCTTCGACGCGCTCGGGGCGCCCGGCGGGGGCATGCGGCATGCCGGTTGACATGCGGACCTACCTCGGGCACGTGGAGCTGGCCAACCCGATCACCACCGCCGCCGGGTGCGCGGCCTCGGGCGCGGAGCTCGCCCAGTTCTTCGACCTGGGCCGGCTGGGGGCGGTGACCACCCGGTCGATCACGATGGCACCCCGGGCGGGCCGGCCGACGCCCCGGATGGCGGAGACGCCCTCGGGGCTGCTGTCGGCCGTCGGCCTGCAGGGGCCCGGCGTGGACGCGTTCCTGGCGCGGGAGCTGCCCTGGCTCGCCCAGCGCAACATCCGGACCGTGGTCTCCATCGGCGGCGGCACCGTGGCCGAGTACACCGCGCTGGCCCGCAGGCTGACCGACGCCCCCGGGGTGACCGCGGTGGAGGTCAACCTCTCGTGCCCCAACATCGAGGACCGGGGGCGGATCTTCGCCCGGGACGGCGCCGCCTCGGCGGAGGTGGTCGCCTCGGTGCGCTCGGTGATGCGCTACGACGTGCCGGTGGTCGCCAAGCTCGCGCCGGACGCGCTGGACGTGGTGAGCGTCGCCCGCGCGTGCGTGGACGGCGGCGCCGACGCCCTGTCGATGATCAACAACCCGCTGGGCATGAGCATCGACACCGAGACCATGCGCCCCTCGCTCGCCGCGGTCACCGGAGGCCTGTCCGGTCCGGCGATCCGGCCGCTGGCCGTACGCTGCGTGTGGCAGGTCCACGCGGCGCTGCCCAGCGTGCCCATCATCGGCATGGGCGGGGTGCTGACCGGCAGGGACGCCTTCGAGCTCGTCCTCGCCGGCGCCTGCGTCGTCGCCGTGGGCACCGCGCTGTTCCACGACCCCTTCGCCTGCCTGCGGATCCTGCGCGAGCTGGAGGAGCTGCTGGCGGCGCGCGGGTTCCACCGGCTGGCCGACGCCGTCGGCCTGGCCCACCGCCCGCCGGGGGCGACCGCCCGGCACCGTACGGACTTCGAGGAGAGCCCGCTGTGATGCCCGCACCCATCGCCGTCGCCCTGGACGCGCCCGACCTGGAGACCGCGGCCCGCTGGGCGAGCCTGGTGACCCCGCACGTCAGCACCGTCAAGATCGGGCTGGAGCTCTACCTGCGCTACGGGCCGGACGTCGTCGCCTCGGTGCGGGGGGCCAGCGGGGTGCAGGTCTTCCTCGACCTGAAGCTGCACGACATCCCCAACACCGTGGCGGGCGCGGCGCGGTCGGTGGCGCGGCTCAAGCCCGCGATCCTGACGGTCCACGCGGCCGGCGGGCCCGCGATGGTCCGGGCGGCGGTGGAGGCCGCGCCCGCGACGCGGATCGCGGCCGTGACGGTGCTCACGTCGCTCACGGCGGCCGATCTCGACCGGGCCGGGATCGCGGGCCCTCCCGGCGACGCGGTGCGCCGTCTGGCGCTCCTGGCCGTGGAGGCGGGCGCGCGGGCCCTGGTCTGCTCGCCCCAGGAGGTGGCCGCGGTGCGCTCGGAGGTCGGGCCGGACGTCACCCTCATCACCCCCGGGGTGCGCCCCGCCGGCGCCGACACCCAGGACCAGGCGCGGGTGGCGACGCCCGAGCGGGCGCTCGCCGACGGGGCCGACCTGCTGGTGATCGGCCGGCCGATCACCGGTGCGGCGGACCCCGGCGCCGCCGCCGCGGGCATCGCCGCGACGCTCCGCAAGGCCGCCGCCGCGGCCGGGCGGAGTGTGTGATCTTCGTCGCGAAAAAACACCGGGCAGGGCGCCATCTGACCGACGGTGAGCGATATTCCGGCCACGGAGGGTGAAGAAGAGTGCTTTCTGGGCGGAGAAACCGGGGTTGACGTTGCTTGGATCGCGATGACCAGCTAGTTTCCCTTCCCGTCCGAGTACATCCACAGGAAATTCGAGGTGACCCGGCGTGGCTCTTCCTCCCCTTACCCCCGAGCAGCGCGCCGCAGCCCTGGAGAAGGCTGCCAAGGCCCGCCGAGAGCGTGCCGAGGTCAAGAACCGCCTGAAGCACGGCGCGGTCTCTCTGGCTGAGGTCCTCAAGGACGGGCAGGCCGATGACGTCATCGGCAAGATGAAGGTCTCGGCCCTCCTGGAGTCGCTCCCCGGCGTGGGCAAGGTCCGCGCCAAGCAGCTCATGGAGCGGCTGGGCATCGCGGAGTCCCGCCGCGTGCGGGGTCTCGGCGCCAACCAGCGCGCGGCCCTGGAGCGTGAGTTCGGCGGGGCCGAGAGCTAGGACTAGTCTCGGTTCCACGCACGAACGCACGCTCACCCCGCGCAGGCGGGGACGGCATCACGGGGGGTCTGGAGTGGCCGGAACATCACGGCCCGGCGCGAGCCGGGTCCAGGGTGGGACCGCGGAGAGCGGATCCGGCGGCTCCACATCCCCGGCCGGGAGCCCGGAGGAGGCGCGCGCCTCCGCCGGGCGGCCCGGCAACCGCCTGACGGTCCTGTCCGGGCCGTCGGGCGTGGGCAAGTCCACGGTCGTCGCCGAGCTTCGGCGGGCACACCCCGAGGTGTGGCTGTCGGTCTCGGTGACCACCCGCAAGCCCCGCCCGGGGGAGACCCACGGGGTGGAGTACTTCTTCGCCGACGGCGAGGAGTTCGACCGCCTCGTCGCCTCCGGGGGGCTGCTGGAGTGGGCGGAGTTCGCCGGCAACCGGTACGGGACCCCGCGCGCCCCGCTCGAGGAGAAGCTCGCGGCCGGCGTCCCCGCCCTCCTGGAGATCGACCTCCAGGGCGCCCGGCAGGTCCGCGCGTCCATGCCGGAGGCGCTGCTGGTCTTCCTGGCCCCGCCGAGCTGGGAGGAGCTGGAGAAGCGCCTGCGCGGCCGGGGCACCGAGCCGGAGGACGTCATCGCCCGCCGCCTGGCCGCCGGCCGGGTCGAGATGGCGGCCGAGAAGGAGTTCGACGTCACGCTGGTGAACACGTCGGTCCAGGACGTGTGCCACCGGCTGATAACCTTGATGGCCGATGATTCCGAGGCGCCGCGCCCCGGACAGCCACCGAGCCAGGGGGAACACTGACGTGCCGACCACCGCGACCCACGCCGAAGGCATCACCCACCCGCCGATCGACTCTCTGCTCGAGGTCGTCGACAGCAAGTACAGCCTCGTGATCTTCGCGTCCAAGCGCGCCCGCCAGATCAACGCCTACTACTCCCAGCTCGGCGAGGGCCTGCTGGAGTACGTCGGCCCGCTGGTGGAGACCCACGCGCAGGAGAAGCCGCTGTCGATCGCGCTGCGCGAGGTCAGCGAGGGCCTGCTCAGCGCCGAGCCCATCGAGGGCTGAGACCCGCATGGCGGTGGCAGCAGCCGGCGGGCCCCCGGGCGCCCGGCCGGGCGTCGTCCTCGGGGTGAGCGCCGGCATCGCCGCCTACAAGGCGTGCGAGCTGCTGCGCCTGTTCACCGAGTCCGGCCACGACGTCCGCGTGGTCCCGACCCGCGAGGCGCTCCGCTTCGTCGGCGAGCCCACCTGGGCGGCGCTGTCCGGCAACCCGGTGGCCGTCGACGTCTGGGAGTCCGTGCACGAGGTGCCGCACGTCCGGATCGGCCAGGGCGCCGACCTGGTGGTGGTGGCCCCCGCCACCGCCGACGTGCTGGCGAAGGCCGCGCACGGCCTGGCCGGCGACCTGCTGACCAACACCCTGCTCACCGCGCGCTGCCCGGTGGTCTTCGCCCCGGCGATGCACACCGAGATGTGGGAGCACCCGGCGACCCAGGCGAACGTGGCGACCCTGCGCGGGCGCGGCGCGCTCGTGCTCGACCCGGCCGTGGGCCGCCTCACCGGCGCCGACACCGGCCGCGGGCGGCTGCCGGACCCCGTGGAGATCTTCGAGGTCTGCCGCCGGGTCCTGGCCGGGCGCGCCCTCGACCTGTCCGGCCGCCACGTGGTCGTCTCCGCCGGGGGCACCCGCGAGGCCATCGACCCCGTCCGGTTCATCGGCAACCGCTCCTCCGGCCTGCAGGGTTACGCCCTGGCCCGCACGGCCGCCGCCCGGGGCGCCCGCGTCACGCTGGTCGCCGCCAACGTCGCGCTGCCCGACCCCGCGGGGGTCACGGTGGTCGGGGTCGAGTCGGCCCTCCAGCTGCGCGAGGCCGTGCTGGAGGCGGCGGCAGGCGCCGACGCCGTGGTGATGGCCGCGGCGGTTGCGGACTTCCGCCCCGCCGCGCGGAGCGAATCGAAGATCAAGAAGACCGCGGCCGAGCCCGAGGCGATCCACCTGGTGAAGAACCCCGACATCCTCGCCGAGCTGGGCGAGCGCCGGCGCGAGGGGGGCAAGCCGTGCCCCGCGGTGATCGTGGGGTTCGCGGCCGAGACCGACGACGTGCTGGCGAACGGGCGGGCCAAGCTCGCCCGCAAGGGCTGCGACCTGCTCGTCGTCAACCAGGTGGGGGAGAACCTCGCCTTCGGCACCCCCGACAACGCCGCGGTGGTCCTGGCCGCGGACGGCGAGCCGGTGGAGATCCCGCGCGGGCCCAAGGAGGAGCTGGCCGACGTGGTCTGGGACCTCGTGGCCGCGCGCCTTCCCTGATCCGCTTGCCGGAGATCGCCGCCCGGCGGATACTGCGTCGGAGAGCGACCCGGAACGCCGTGCCAGGGGAGGATCCGACATGCCCGTGCCGGCCGCCGTCAGGGCGCGTTGCCGCGCGCTGCTCCCTTCCGGGCAGGACATCCGCTACGTCCTGCCCGCGCTGTCGGTGGGCCCGCCGGGGACGGCTGCCTTCCTGATCGTGGTGACCGACCAGGCGATCTACGTGCTGTCCACCACCTTCTTCGACCGGAACGTTCCGACCGCGATCCACGCCACGTACGCCCGGCGGACCCGGATGGGACCGGTGGAGTTCGCCGCGGGCGCGGCCATCGAGCTCGGCGGCACGGTCTTCGAGATCGACGAGGAGTACGCCGCGGTGGTCCACGCGGCCGACGCGGAGGTCTTCGCGCCGGAGACGCTCCCGCCCGACCCGCTCCCCGAGCTGTGACCCGGCGCCCCCGCTCCCGGCCCGCGGACGGCCGCGCGGCGGACGGGGACGGGCGGCCGGGGCGGGGCCCGGGTCCGGGTGCCGCCGGGGAGCGGTCCGGGTGCGGGACCGCCGCGGCGGACGGCCGGATCCCCGGTGCGCACGGCCTTCGCGGGCACGGCGAGGAGGCGGAGGGCAGGCGGAAGCCGGACAGGGGAATCACGGACGGCCTGCGAGCGCTAGACTTCGGCGAAGCGCTCCCGGCACCCGTGTGCCGGAAGCCCTTGCCGCCAGCAGCCGCTGCATGAGGAGCCACTGACTTGTCCCGTCGCCTGTTCACCTCCGAGTCGGTCACCGAGGGCCACCCGGACAAGATCGCAGACCAGATCAGCGACGCGATTCTCGACGCCATGCTCAAGGGCGACCCCAAGAGCCGGGTCGCGGTCGAGACGCTGATCACCACCGGTCAGGTCCACGTCGCCGGGGAGGTGACGACGGAGACCTACGTCGACATCCCGGGTCTCATCCGCGAGAAGATCCTGGAGATCGGCTACGACGCCTCGCACAAGGGGTTCGACGGCGCCTCCTGCGGTGTGTCGGTGTCCATCGGCGCCCAGTCGCCGGACATCGCCCAGGGCGTCGACGCCGCCTACGAGGCCCGCGAGGGCGAGGCCGGCGACGAGTTCGACCGGCAGGGCGCCGGCGACCAGGGCCTGATGTTCGGCTACGCCTGCCGGGAGACCCCCGAGCTGATGCCGCTCCCGATCCAGCTGGCGCACCGCCTGGCCCAGCGGCTGTCGCAGGTCCGCAAGGACGGCACCGTCCCCTACCTGCGCCCCGACGGCAAGACCCAGGTCACGATCGAGTACGACGGCGACAAGCCGGTCCGTCTGGACACGGTGGTCGTCTCCACCCAGCACGCCGCGGAGATCGACCTCAAGGAGATGCTCGCGCCGGACATCAAGGAGCACGTGGTCGACCCGGTCCTGGCGGGCCTGGAGATCGAGACCGACGGCTACCGGCTGCTGGTCAACCCGACCGGCCGCTTCGAGATCGGCGGCCCGATGGGCGACGCCGGCCTGACCGGCCGCAAGATCATCGTCGACACCTACGGCGGCATGGCCCGCCACGGCGGCGGCGCCTTCTCCGGCAAGGACCCGTCCAAGGTCGACCGCTCGGCCGCCTACGCGATGCGCTGGGTCGCCAAGAACATCGTGGCGGCCGGCCTCGCCGACCGCGCCGAGGTCCAGGTCGCCTACGCCATCGGCAAGGCCAAGCCGGTCGGTGTGTTCATCGAGACCTTCGGCACCGAGAAGACCGACGTCGCCAAGATCCAGGAGGCCGTGCTCCAGGTCTTCGACCTGCGCCCCGCCGCCATCATCCGCGACCTCGACCTGCTCCGCCCGATCTACTCGGAGACCTCCGCCTACGGCCACTTCGGCCGGCCGGAGTTCTCCTGGGAGGCCACCGACCGCGCCGACGCGCTGCGTGCCGCCGCCGGCCTGTAGGCCGCAGAGCACCCCGGGAGCCCCCGGTGAGCACCGCCTCACCGGGGGCTCCCGCGCGTCCGCCCGCCGCGCCGCCGGCCGCGCCGCGGAACGCCGCCGCACCCGCCCGGCGCCCCGGGGGCGTCCCCGCGCCGGAGCACGGGACCGGGCGGCCCCGCGCGGGTGCCGTCAGGCGTGCGCGGCCCCGGCGAGGACGGAGCCGTACTGGATGGCGACCAGGTCGCGGATCGGGATCACCTCACCGGGGGTGTCGGCCTCGGCCTCGGCGCACCACGCCGCGTAGGTCTCGCGCAGCGCGCCGGTGTGCGCCCGGATGGCCGGGGTGCCGTTGCCGATGGCCAGCTCGCCCTCCAGGGCGCGCAGCAGCATGCCGCCGAACCGGAGGCGGGAGCTGTGCACCGCCTCCCGGCAGGACTGCCGCTCGGCCGCGGTGGCGGGCCGGCCGGCCTCCGGCTCCTGCGCCCGCTGCTCGGCCAGGGCGGCCGCCTCGGCCACCAGGGGGAGGAAGAACCTGCTCGCCCGGATGAACGGGGAGCGGGCCGTCAGGTCGCCCGCCACGGCGGTCAGCGCGGTGTCGAGCACGGTGAACGTCTCCCGCAGCTGCCCGGCCTGGATCCGGAGCAGCTCGCCGTGGGCGGCCCGGACGGGGGAGCGGTCGCCGGCCGCCGGGTCGCGCCAGTAGGGCAGCTCGGCGGTCAGGGAGAGCGTGCCGTAGCGGGCGGCGTAGGAGTCGCTGGCCCCGCCCCCGATCTGGTCGGCCGGGTCCTGCCCGAGCGCCTCGATGTAGTCGTAGAGGTCCTCCATGCGCGGGGTCAGGAAGACGGCCTCGTCCAGCGAGCGCACCGAGGGGTGCTCGGGGTCGCCGGCGTGCAGCGGCACGCCGTACCGGACGGGCAGGGCCCGCAGCACGGCGTGCAGCTCGGGCACCGGGCGGCTGATGTAGAAGTACGCCCCGCCCAGCTCGCTGTTGTGCAGGGTGGTCATGAACGCCGGGCGCGTCTCGTCGATCAGCCGCATCAGCGCCAGGGTCTCGGGCATCACCCGGTCGAAGTAGGCGCGCTTGTAGGCGAACGGGAAGGTCCACTCGACCTGCTCGTCCCCGGCGGGGCGGTAGAAGTGCCGCCCGTAGTGCGCCTTGGTGAACGGCCCGGCGAACCACCCCTCGTTGAGCCGGGTCCCGTCGGGGTCCAGGCAGCCCACGATGTGCCAGGTGCAGCCGGTGGCCCGGCGCAGGGCGGCGTCGGCGCACAGCCTGCCCGCCAGGTGGATCGCGGTCAGGCCGCCGATCGGCTCGTTCGGGTGCGGCAGCGCGCCGACCAGCGCGTGGCGCGGCCCGTCGCCGACGGTCAGGCACCAGATCGGCTCGCCCAGGGTGGAGCTGCCCACCCGCCGCAGCGAGGCGGCGCCGGGATGGGAGGCGGCCAGCCGGGACAGGGCGGCCGTGATCTCGTCCACGGTGGCGAACCGGTCGTGGTCGGGGACGGAGTCGAGTTCGGCGGCGAGCATGGGATCGAGCACCCTCATAGTCTGCCGACACCCGGCGGCCGCGCGGTCCGCCGGTGCCGTCCCGGGGCGGCGCCCGCCCCGCCGCGGGGCCGCCTGCGGGGCCGGGGCCGCCTGCGGGGCCGGGGCCGCCCCGCGGGCGGGCGGCCCGCTCCTCTAGTGTCGGGCCATGGGTTCTCTGCTGCTGCGCAACGGGCGGATCGGTCCCGGCGGCCCGCTCCGCCACGTCCTGGTCGCCGACGGCCGGATCGCCGCCGTGAGCGACGAGCCGCCGCCCTGCGACGAGTCGGTCGACCTGCAGGGCGGCACCGTCCTGCCCGGCCTGTGGGACTGCCACGTGCACTCCGTGCAGTGGGCGCAGGCCCGGCTCCGGATCGACGTGGGCGCCGCCCGCTCGGCGCGCGAGGCGGTCGATCTCGTCGCCCCGCACGCCGGGGGCTCCGAGGCCGCCGCGGTCACGGTCGGCTTCGGATTCCGCGACGCCCTGTGGCCTGACGCGCCGGACAAGTCGCTGCTGGAGGCGGTGCTGCCCGGCCGGGCGGTCGTGCTGCTCAGCAACGACCTGCACACCGCGTGGTTCAGCCCCGCGGCGCTGGCGGCGGTCGGCCGGGGCGGGCACCCCACCGGGGTGCTGACGGAGCAGGACTGCTACGACGCGGTGGCCGCGCTGCCCCCGCCGCCGGAGGAGGAGCTGGACCGCCGGGTGGCCGAGGCCGTCACCGCCGCGGCGGCCCGGGGCGTGGTCGGTGTGATCGACTTCGAGTTCGCCGACAACGTCACCGACTGGGCCCGGCGGCTGCGGAGGGGGCGGATCGACGCGCGGGTGATCTGCTCGATCCCCAGGGACCGGCTGGAGGAGGCGATCGGCCGGGGCCTGCGCACCGGGGACCCGGTGGCCGGCTCCGGCGGGCTGCTGGAGGTCGGCCCGGTGAAGATCTTCTCGGACGGCTCGCTGAACACCCGCAGCGCCTACTGCGAGGACCCCTACCCGGATACGGGCTCCCACGGGGCGCCGGTGATGTCCCCCGAGGAGCTGCGGGGCGTGATGTCCCTGGCCGCCGCGCACGGCGTCCACCCGGCGGTGCACGCCATCGGCGACCTGGCGGTGGGCATGGCGCTGGACGCCTTCGAGGCGGTCGGCTGCCCGGGCCGGATCGAGCACGCCCAGCTGGTCCGCCCGGCCGACTTCGCCCGGTTCGCCCTGCCCGGCCTCATCGCCGGCGTGCAGCCCGCGCACGCCCCCGACGACCGGGACGTGGCCGAGCGGCTCTGGCCGGGCCGGACCGGCCGCGCCTACGCCTACGCGGGCCTGCTCGCCGCGGGGGCGAGGCTGGAGCTGGGCTCCGACGCCCCGGTGGCGCCGCTGGACCCGTGGGACGCGATCGCCGCGGCCGTGGCGCGGACCGACGACGAGCGCCCGCCGTTCCACCCCGAGCAGGGCCTCACGCTCCAGGCGGCGCTGGCGGCCGCGGCCCGGGGCCGCAGCGGCCTGCGCCCCGGCGACCCCGCCGACCTGGTGGTCACCGGGCGCGACCCGGCCGGCCTGGACGGCGACGGGCTGCGCCGGATGCCGGTCCTGGGGACCCTGCTCGGCGGCCGGTGGACCCACCGGGACTCCATCTGAGGCGCCCGCCCGGCCCGGGGCCGCCGCACGGGCCCGGGCCGGGCGGATCCGGTAAGACGCCCCCGCGGCGTCTGGTAGGACATGGGGGTGCCCCACACCAGCCTCCCGCCCGACGACGGCGCCCTGCTCCCGCTCGACGCCGTCCGCGGGCGCTCCGCGCCCGCCCGCGCCCTCGCGGCGCCGGGCGGGGCCGCCGGCGCGGCGCGGGCGGTGGTCAAGGGCGTGCCGGAGCCGGCCGCCGAGCTGCCGGTGGCGCGGGTCGCCGTGGACACGCCCCTGCCCCACCTGGACCGGCCGTTCGACTACCTCGTGCCGGCCTCGCTGGCGGCCGAGGCCGTGCCCGGCTGCCGCGTCCGGGTCCGCTTCGCCGGCAAGCTCGCCGACGGGTTCCTGCTGGAGCGGGTGGAGGCCAGCGAGCACACCGGGAAGCTGGCCAGGCTGGAGCGGGTGGTCTCCGCCGAGCCGGTGCTGGCCCCCGAGATCGCCGCGCTGGCCCGCGCCGTCGCCGACCGCTACGCCGGAACGCTGGCCGACGTGCTGCGCCTGGCGATCCCCCCGCGCCACGCCAGGGCGGAGGCCGAGCCCCCGGAGGCCGGGGCGGAGGTCCCCGCCGGGCCCGCCGGGGACGGCGGGCCGGGGCCGTGGTCGCACTACCCGGGCGGGGAGGCGTTCCTGGCCGAGCTGGCCGCCGGGCGCGGGCCGCGGGCGGTGTGGACGGCGCTGCCGGGCATCGGCCCGGAGGGCCCGCACTGGCCCGAGGCGGTGGCGACGGCGGTGCGCGAGACGCTGCGCGGCGGCCGGGGGGCGCTCGTCGTGGTGCCCGACGGCAAGGACGTGGCGCTGGCCTCCTCGGCGCTGGCGGCGGCCCTGGGGCCGGGCGGGCACGTGGCGCTCACCGCCGACCTGGGGCCGGCCGAGCGCTACCGCAGGTGGCTGCGGGTCCGCCGGGGGGCCGTCCGGGTGGTGGTCGGCACCCGGGCGGCGGCGTTCGCCCCGGTGCGGGACCTGGGGCTGGCGGTCATCTGGGACGACGGCGACGACCTGCACGCCGAGCGGCTGGCGCCGTACCCGCACGCCCGGGAGGTGCTGGCCCTGCGCGCCCACCAGTCCCGCGCGGGCCTGCTCGTGGGCGGTCACGCCTGCACGGCGGAGGCCGCCCGGCTGGTGGCCACCGGCTGGGCCGGAGCGCTCGGCGCGCCCCGCCGCACGGTCCGCTCCCGGGCGCCGCGGGTACGGCCGGCCGGCGACGACGCGGAGCTGGCCCGGGACGAGGCGGCGCGGGCGGCCCGGCTGCCCAGCCTCGCCTGGCGCACGCTGAAGGCCGGGCTGGAGCACGGACCGGTGCTGGTCCAGGTCCCCCGGCGGGGCTACCTGCCCGCGCCGGCCTGGGCCGGCTGCCGGGCCGCGGCGCGCTGCGGGCACTGCGCCGGGCCGCTCGCGCTGCGCGGCGGCCACGCGGCGCCGTACTGCCGCTGGTGCGGCCGGATCGCGGGCGACTGGCGCTGCGCGGCCTGCGGCGGGGTGCGGGTCCGTGCCCGGGTCGTCGGCGCCCGCCGTACGGCCGAGGAGCTCGGGCGGGCCTTCCCCGCGGTCCCGGTCCGCACCTCGGGCAGGGACGGCGTGCTCGCCTCGGTCGGGGCGTCCCGGGCGCTCGTGGTGGCCACCCCCGGGGCCGAGCCGGTGCCGGAGGGCGGGTACGCGGCCGCGGTGCTGCTGGACGGCTGGGCCGTGCTCGGCCGGCCGGACCTGCGGGTCGCGGAGGAGGCGCTGCGCCGGTGGATGAACGCCGCGGCCCTGCTGCGGCCCGGGGCCGGGCTCGTCGTGCTCGCCGACTCCTCCCTCCCCGTCGTGCAGGCGCTGCTGCGGTGGGATCCGGTCGCCCACGCCGAACGGGAACTGGCCGACAGGACAGAACTCGCTTTCCCTCCGGTGGTAAGAATGGCCACGCTGACCGGGTCGCCGGCGGCGGTGCGGGAAATGCTGGCGGAGACGGCGCTGCCGGAGGGCGCGCAGGTGCTCGGGCCCGTCCCGGTCGAGACGCCCAGGGGCGACCAGGTGCGGGAACGCGTCATCGTGCGGGTGCCCCGGGAGGCCGGGCCCGCGCTCGCCGCGGCGCTGAAGAGCGCCTCCGGAGTGCGTTCGGCGCGTAAGGCGCCCGAGGTGGTCAGGGTATGCATCGACCCCATGGACGCCATTTGAGCAGTTTCCCCGATTCGCGGCGCTGACAGTAAGCCGTTAATTTCTCCCTGTGTCGATTGAATGGGTGAATCGGGCCATCGACGAGCTGCGCGCCTGGGGGCGGGCGGGCGGCCGGGACGTGGACGCGGACGAGGTGCGCCTGCTCTGCGACTACGCGAGCGATTACCTGGATGTGAACGAGCTGGGTGATTTCACCCCGGCCACTTTCGAGGAGCTGCTGCTCAACATCTACCCGCGCAAGGTCATCGCGCCCCCGGAAAGCGCACCCGAGACGGTCGCCGCCGCCCGGACCCTGGTGGACTTCCTGCTCGAGACCGAGGAGATCGGCGGCAAGATGGCCGCGCGCATGCGCGCGACGCTGGACCGGATCGAGCCCGAGATGCCGGTCGCGCTGGCCGACACCTCCCGGTTCGGCATGGCCAAGAGCCTGTTCAGCGCGATGGGCGCCGACGCGCTGGAGCAGGACGTGTCCCTGCCCGCGGCCGCGGAGGCCTCGGAGGCCGGGGAGGCCGGGGCGGAGCCCTGCGACTGCCCGGGCTGCTCCCCGCTCCCGCCGGTACGGCTGGCGTCCCGCGAGGCGCTGGCCGAGGCCGCGCTCCGGGTCCCGCTGCTGACCGACGCCCGCCGCCTGGTCCAGTGGATGCTGGCCGGCGGGCGCACCCTGGACCCCGGGGGCGGGCTGCGGGACGGCGACGCCGCCGAGGCGGCCGCCCAGCTGTCCGTCGCCGCCCCGGCCTTCCTGTGGGAGCTGGCCGTGCGCGCCGGCCTGGTCGAGGTGGCGGGCACGGCCGTCTTCGACGCCGACCACGCCGACCCGCTGGAGGTGTGGGCCGCCGCGGTGCGCTTCGCCGTGGAGGGGGACACCGGCGGGCACGTCACCGGCGAGCCGCTCCTCGACGAGGAGCTGTACGCCCTGCTGGACCTGTTCTACCGGGTGCAGGCGCCGGTCCCGCTCGACGCCGTGCGGGAGTACCTCGACGACGACCTGGACATGGCGGACCGCGGCGGGGCGGACCTGGAGGCGGTCGCGCGGCGGCTGGTCTACTGCGGCCTGCTCCAGGAGGGCGACGGCACGCTGGAGCTGACCCCGCTGGCGGTCTGGGGCCTGCACGAGCTCTACGAGGACTTCGAGATGGAGCCGTCGCGGCTGCCCGACCTGGCCGAGGCCGACGCGGCCGACCTGATCGACGGGCTGCTGGCCGGAGTGCTCCCCGAGGTGGCCGAGGCCGACATCACCGGCTGGCTGGCCCGCAGGACGCCCGCCCAGGCCGCCACCGAGCTGCTGGAGGCGGTTTCCGGCGCGCCCGCCGTCGCCCGGGGGGTCGCGGTCACGATCGTGGACCGGCTCGGCGCGGAGGCGGAGGAGGCCGTGCGCGCCTTCCTGGAGGACGAGGAGCTGCGCCCGCACGCCGCCCACTGGCTCACCGCGCGCGGGCTGGCCGCCCCCGCCCTCACGCAGGACGAGGTGCTCTGGATGAGCGTGGACATGCTCGCCCTGGCCCTGCCGGCGGCCGAGGAGGACCCGGAGACGTTCGCCGAGAACATGGCGGCCTCCGGCCCTCCGTCGCACGTGATCGAGGAGATGTGGCGGGTGGACCACCCCGACCTCGTCGACGTGCTGGAACTGCTCGGCCGATCCCTGCCGGACCAGAACGCCGCCAAGGCCGCGCGCAAGGCGGCCTTCAAGGCGCGTTCCCGCGCGATCGGCTGAGCCGTACATCCGTGGGGCCGGTGTGGAGTAAGTTTCACGGGTGGCAAAGAGCGGGAACACGGGCAACGTCTTCGATCTCGGCGAGCTGCGCAGGCTGGTCGACGAGCTGGGCACCGCGCCCCGGGAGGCCCGGGCGGCCGTGCTCGACGAGGCCGTCGCGGGGGAGACCGGGGGCGAGGAGTGCGACTGCCCCGGCTGCGGCGCCGAGGCGCTGAGCTTCCCCCCGGTCGAGCTGGCCCCCGCCGAGGAGCTCGCCCGGGCCGTGCTCGACGTCCCGCTGGTGCGCGACGCCCGGCGCCTGGCGGTCTGGACCGGCACCCGGCGGGTCACCGCCGAGTGCCTGCTGCCCGACCCCGCCGGCGCGGCCGCCGAGCTGGGCCTGCCGGGACCCGACCGGCTCCACCTGCTCTGGGTCGTGGCGGTCAACACCGGCATGCTCCGGATCTCCCGGGGCACGGCCGCGCCCGGGCCGTTCACCCCGGCCGGCGACCTGCCGCCGCAGGAGCTGCTGGAGTTCTGGGACGGCGTGGTCATGGACGTCCTCGACCGTGCCGACGAGAGCCTGACCGGCTCCGCGGTGGTGGACGAGCACCTCGCCGAGATGCTCGCGACGCTGTACGCCATGGGCGACGGCCTGGCCCCGGCCACCCTGGTCAAGGGCATCCTCCAGTCGCACGAGGTGGCCTGCGAGGCCAGCCCGGCGCAGATGCGCCGGCTGGCGGCGGCGCTGCCGGGCGAGCTGGCGGCCGCGCTCGACCTCCTCGGCTACTGCGGCCTGATCGAGTGGTCGCCCGCCGGCCGGCCCCGGCTGACCCCGCTCGGCGTGTGGGCGGTCCGCCAGGACCTGATCAGGGAGGGCCACGACGCGCCCACCGGCGCCGAGGTCGCGGTCTTCGCCGACCTCGGGGCGGACGAGCTCGTCGAGGCGGTCATCAAGGGCTCCGCGGGGCCCAGCGCCGTCACGGTGTGGCTGGAGTCCCGCACCCCCGAGGCCGCCGCCCGCGAGCTGATCCGGACCGCCGCGTCCGGCGACGCCGGCCGGCGCGGCGTCGTCAACACGATCCTGGAGGAGCTCGGCCCGGAGGCCGAGGCCCCCGTCCGGGAGGCGCTCGCCGAGCCCTGCCTGTGGCGCTACGCCGCCTCCTGGCTGCACATCCGCGACCTGCCAGCGCCGGCGCTGACGCCCGCCGACAACACCTGGATCGCGGTCGACACGCTCGCCTCGCTGATCCACCGGGGGACGGCCCCGGAGGGACTGGGCGAGTTCGCCGCGCTCCAGCCGGGCGAGGACCTGGTGCGCATGGTCGAGGAGATGGCCCTCGTCGGCCACCCCGACGCGATCGTGGTGCTGGACATGCTCGGCGCGCACCACGCCGACGCGGCCGTGGCCAAGGCCGCCCGCAAGGCGGTCATGAAGGCCCGCTCCCGGTAGGCCCGGCGGTCCCGTCCCGCGGCCGGGCAGGCGGCCGCGGCCCGCGCCGCGGCCCCCGGCGGCCGCCGGGAGCGGTCCGCGCCGCGGCGGACCCGTAAACTGAGGGGATCCCGTGGAAGGAGCCCTGTTGGCCATTCAGTCAATCCGCCTGTTCGGCGACCCGGTGCTGCGCACCCCGGCGGCGCCGGTGACGGACTTCGACAAGGAGCTGCGCAAGCTCGTCAAGGACCTCACCGACACCATGCTGGACGCGCCCGGAGCCGGTCTGGCCGCGCCGCAGATCGGGGTCGGGCTGCGGGTCTTCACCTACTACGTGGACGACCAGCTCGGCCACCTGGTCAACCCGAGTCTCGACCTGTCCGACGAGATGGACGAGGAGGGCGAGGAGGGCTGCCTGTCCTTCCCCGGCCTGTCCTACCCCACGCCCCGGGCGATCCGCGCGGTGGCCAAGGGGTTCAACATGCACGGCGAGCCCGTCACCCTGGAGGGCACGGACCTCATGGCCCGCTGCTTCCAGCACGAGACCGACCACCTGGACGGCATCCTGTTCATCGACCGGATGGACCCCGAGCAGCGCAAGCTCGCCAAGAAGGCGATCCGCGAGGCCGAGTGGTTCGGGACGCCCGCGCCCACGTTCAAGCTGTCCCCGCACGCCACCCACGGGAAGGCTCTGTAGGAACCTTGCGCCTGGTCTTCGCCGGAACCCCGGACACCGCCCTGCCCTCGCTGCGGACCCTGCTCGACTCGCCGCGCCACGAGGTGGCCGCCGTGGTCACCCGCCCGGACGCCCCGTCGGGACGGGGCCGGAAGGTCCACCCGAGCCCCGTCGCCGAGCTGGCCGAGGAGGTGGGCATCGAGGTCCTCAAGCCGCTCAAGGCGGGCGACCCCGCGTTCCTGGAGCGGTTGCGCGCGATCGCGCCGGACGCCTGCCCGGTGGTCGCCTACGGGGCCCTGCTGCCGCAGGCGGCGCTGGACATCCCGCGCCACGGCTGGATCAACCTCCACTTCTCGCTCCTGCCCGCGTGGCGGGGGGCCGCCCCGGTGCAGCACGCCGTGCTGCACGGCGACGAGATCACCGGTGCGAGCACCTTCCGGATCGTCAGGGAGCTGGACGCCGGCCCGGTCTACGGCGTGCTCACCGAGAAGATCCGCGCCGCCGACACCAGCGGCGAACTGCTCGCCCGGCTGGCCGAGTCCGGCGCCGAGTTGCTGCTGGCGACCCTCGACGGGGTCGAGGACGGCACGCTGGAGGCCAGGCCGCAGCCCGGTGAGGGGGTGACCCTCGCCCCGAAGATCACCGTCGAGGACGCCCGCGTCGACTGGACCGCCCCGGCGATGCGGGTGGACCGCCTGGTCCGGGCCTGCACGCCCGCGCCGGGCGCGTGGACCGAGTTCCGCGGCCAGCGGGTCAAGCTCGGCCCGGTACGGCCCGCGCCCGAAGCCCCCGTGCTCGCCCCCGGGCAGGTCGCGGCGGGCAGGAGCTCCGTCCTGGTCGGCACGGCCACCCACCCGGTGGAGCTGGGCGAGGTCCAGCCCCAGGGCAAGCGCCTGATGACCGCGGGCGAGTGGGCGCGCGGCGTGCGGCCCTCCGACAGCGATCGGCTGGTCTGAGGCGCATGGGTGAGCGGGGGAACGGCGGTGCTCCGCGCGGCGGAGGCCGCGCCGGGGGCTCCGGTGCTTCCGGCGGAGGCCGGGGCGGAGGGCACGGTGCGGGCCGCGGCGGAGGAAACGCCGGAGGACGCGGTGGGAGCCGTCCGGGTGGCGGTTCCGGCGGGAGCGGCCGGGAAGGGCGCGGTGGGCGCGGCGGCGCGGGCGGGAGCCGGAGCGGCCGTCCGTCCCGGCCGGTCCGCGACGAGGCCCGCAACGCGGCCTACGACCTGCTGCGCGCGGTGGACGAGCGGGACGCCTACGCCAACCTGCTGATGCCCGCGCTGCTGCGCGAGCGCGGACTGTCGGGGCGCGACGCGGGGCTGGCGACCGAGCTGGCCTACGGCACCCTGCGCGGCCTGGGAACCTACGACGAGGTCATCGCCGCCTGCAGCGACCGGGCCCCGCACGACCTGGACCCGCCGCTGCTGGACGCCCTCCGGCTGGGCGCGCACCAGCTGCTCAAGACCCGGGTGCCCCCGCACGCGGCGGTCGGCACGACCGTCGACCTGGTCCGGCTCCGCGTCGGCGCGGGCCCGGCCAAGTACGCCAACGCGGTGCTGCGCAAGGTCGCCACCCGCTCCCTGGAGCAGTGGCTGCCGATCGTGGCCCCGGATCCGGCCGGCGACCCGGTCGGCCACCTGGCCGTGGCGCACAGCCATCCCCGGTGGGTCGTCACCGCGCTGCGCGACGCCGTCGGCGGCGACCTCGCCGAGACGGCCGCCCTGCTGGCCGCCGACAACGAGCGGCCCCGGGTCACGCTGGTGGCCCGCCCGGGCCGCTGCTCGGTGGCGGAGCTGCTGGACGCGGGCGCCGCGCCGGCCGACTTCTCCCCGTACGCGGCCTACCTGCCCGAGGGCGACCCGGGGACGGTCCCGGCGGTGGCGCAGGGGCGCGCCGCGGTGCAGGACGAGGCGAGCCAGCTGGTGGCGCTCGCCCTCACCCGGGTCCCGGTGGAGGGGGGCGACTCCCGCTGGCTCGACATGTGTGCCGGGCCCGGCGGCAAGGCCGGCCTGCTCGACGCGCTCGCCGTCCAGGAGAGCGCCCGGCTGCTGGCGGCCGAGCTCCAGCACCACCGGGCCCGCCTGGTCCGGCAGGCCGTCGGCGAGGCGGCGGTGGTCACCGCCGACGGCCGGGTCCCCGCCTGGCGGCCCGGCGTCTTCGACCGGGTCATGCTCGACGCCCCCTGCACCGGGCTGGGCGCGCTGCGCCGCCGCCCGGAGGCGCGCTGGCGCCGCGACCCGGCGAGCCTTCCCGAGCTGGGCGCCGTCCAGCGCGACCTGCTCGGCTCCGCGCTCGACGCGGCCCGCCCCGGCGGGGTGGTGGCCTACGTGACCTGCTCGCCGCACCTGGCGGAGACGGCCGTCGTGGTCGGCGACGTGCTGCGCCGCCGCGACGACGCCGAGGTCCTGGACGCCCGCGCGTACCTGCCCGAGGCCGAGGGCCTGGGCGAGGGGCCGTACGCCCAGTTCTGGCCGCACCGGCACGGCACCGACGCCATGTTCCTGGCCCTGCTGCGCCGCCGCTGACCGTTCCGAGGGCCCTCGCCCCGCTCCCGGAGCGGGACGGGGGCCGGGAGCGGATCCGCCCCGGAAACGGGGCGGCCCGGTGCGGAGGGGCGGCGGGGGGCGGACAGGGGGCGCCAATAGACTCGGGGGCATCATGGCCGTACAGATCTCGCCCAGCATCCTGTCCGCCGACTTCGCCCGCCTCGCCGAGGCGGTCGCGGCGGTCTCCAACGCCGACTGGATCCACGTCGACGTCATGGACAACCACTTCGTGCCCAACCTGACGCTCGGCCTGCCGGTCGTCGAGTCCCTGCTCAAGGCGACGTCCACGCCGCTGGACTGCCACCTGATGATCGAGGACCCGGACCGCTGGGCCCCCGCCTACGCCGAGGCCGGGGCGGGCAGCGTGACCGTGCACGCCGAGGCGGCCAGGGCCCCGGTCCGCACGCTGCGCCAGATCCGCGCCGCCGGGGCCCGCGCCGGGTTCGCGCTGAACCCGGCCACGGCGGTCGAGCCGTACGAGGACCTGCTCGGCGAGATCGACATGCTGCTGCTGATGACCGTCGAGCCCGGGTTCGGCGGGCAGAAGTTCCTCGACGTGGTCCTGCCGAAGATCCGCCGGGCCCGGGCGCTCATCGAGCGGCACGGCGGCGAGGTGTGGCTCCAGGTGGACGGCGGCGTCTCGGCCGAGACCATCGAGCGCTGCGCGGAGGCGGGCGCCGACGTCTTCGTGGCGGGCAACGCCGTCTACGGCGCCGCCGATCCGGCCCGCGCGGTGGACGAGCTGCGCGCCCTGGCCGCCGAGGCCTGACCCCTCTCCGGTGCCTTCTCCACCGCCTCCCCGGCCTGCGGGGAGGCGGTGGCCGGCCTGCCGCGGCCGCGTCCCGCGAATGTGACGGTCCTGGTACACATCGCCCACGGTGGGTAGGGTAACCAGTCACTTACAAGGGAGGTGGGCCATGGACCACGGACTCTTCGGGCCGGGCTCGGTGACCTGGCGGGTGATGGGGGAGCCGATCCTGCTGGTCGGCGGCTTCCGGGCGCTGCTCATGCAGGGGCTGCACCCGCGTGCGATGCGCGGGGTCGCGCAGAACTCCGCGCTGATGGACCCCGGCGAGGCGTGGGCCCGCTTCCAGCGGACCACCGAGTTCGTCCGGGTGCGCACCTACGGCACGCTGGAGGAGGTCGAGCGGGCCGGCGCCCGGGTCAGGAAGATCCACGCGAGCCTCAGCGCCGTCGATCCGGACACCGGGGAGCGCTTCCGCCTGGACGACCCCGAGGCGCTGCGCTGGGTCCACATCGGGGAGGTCGACTCCTACCTGTCGGTGGCCCGCCGCGCCGGGGTGGGCCTGAGCGACGCCGACGCCGACCGGTTCGTGGCCGAGTGGCGGCGCGCCGCCGAGGTCGTGGGCCTGCGCGCCGACGACGTGCCGGGCTCGGTGCGGGAGATGCGCGACTACATCCGCAGCCGCCGCCCGGGCCTCTACTTCGCCCCGGAGGTCCCGCACCCGCTCCGCCAGGCGCTCAACGCCCCGCTGCCGCGCTACCTCTTCCCGCTCAAGCCGGTCTTCCCGGGGTTCGTCCTGTTCGCCTTCGGGACGCTGCCCCGCTGGGCCCGCAGGCTGTACGGCCTGCCCGCCACGCCCATCGAGGACCTGTGGACGACGGCGGCGCTGCGCGCGCTGCAGGCCGGGATCGGCCTGGTGCCCGCGCCCGTCCGGTACGCCCCGGACGCCCGCCGGGCCCGGAAACTCAGCGCCGCCTGATCCCGCCCCGGCGGGATCCGGGCGGGAGGTGCCCGTGCCGACGGGGCCCGCGGCGCGGCCCCGCCGGCCGTCTCACCCAGTGGAGGGGCGTGCCGCCCGGTTTGCCGGGCATGGCACACTGATGTACGGGACCCGCCTCATCGCGAGGCGGTGTGCCCGAATGCACAAGCAGCGTGCTCCGGGGTCGGTGAAAGTCCGAACCGGCGGTGACAGTCCGCGACCCGGCCGAAGCCATCGGCCGGTTGACCCGGTGGAATTCCGGGACCGACGGTTAAAGTCCGGATGGGAGGCAGCGCGCGAGCGGACAGTGCCGTCCAGGCACCCTCCGCTGACGGACCCGTGGGGTCCGTCGCCCCCGGGGCCCGCCGTGGCAGGAAGCTACTGGCGAGTAGGAGGCCCCCCGGATGTTCACCGGAATCGTCGAGGAACTCGGCGAGGTCGCGGCGATCGAGCCGCTCAAAGACGCCGCGCGGATCGCGATCCGCGGCGCGACCGTCACCGCCGACGCCCGGCACGGCGACTCGATCGCGGTCAACGGCGTCTGCCTGACCGTGGTCGGCGTCGACGGCGAGGTGTTCACCGCCGACGTCATGAAGGAGACCCTGGACCGCAGCAGCCTGGGCGTGCTGCGCCCCGGCTCCCCGGTCAACCTGGAGCGCGCCGTCCGCGCCGACGCGCGCCTGGGCGGGCACATCGTGCAGGGCCACGTGGACGGCACCGGCGTGCTGCTGTCGCGGGAACCCGGCGAGCACTGGGAGGTCGTGCGGATCTCGCTGGCGGCCGGGCTGGGCCGCTACGTGGTGGAGAAGGGCTCCATCGCGGTGGACGGCGTCAGCCTGACCGTGGTGGCGGTGGACGGCGAGGCGTTCTCGGTCAGCCTGATCCCCACCACCCTGAAGCTCACCACCCTCGGCGCCAAGCGGCCCGGCGACCCGGTGAACCTCGAGGTCGACGTGGTCGCCAAGTACGTGGAGCGGCTCGTCGGCTCCTACGTGCCGGGAGGCCGGGCATGAACTGGGCGCACGCGGGATTCGAGCTGTTCGGGGTCGAGGTCCTCTGGACCGACCTGGTGGGCAACGTGGCCGCGCTGGCCACCGTGCTGCTGGCGATCCGCAAGTCGATCTGGACCTGGCCGGTGCAGCTCACCGGCGCGGTGCTGCTGCTGATCGCCTCGCTCAGCGCGCACATCACCGGCAACGCGCTCAAGCAGGTGATGTTCGGCGCGCTGGCCGTCTACGGCTGGTGGAAGTGGTCGCGCGGCACCTCCGGCGGCCAGGAGCTGGCCGTACGGCCCGCGACCGGGCACGAGCGGCTCGCCCTGATCTGGTCCATGCTGGCGGGCACCGCCGTGGTGGCCGTGCTGTTCTACGTGTTCAAGCTGTCGTGGGGCGTGCGCACCCCGGGGGTCGAGGGCTACCTCCTGGTCGCCGCCGACGCCTACATCTTCGTCGGCAGCGCCGTGGCGACCTGGGCGCAGGGCCGCGCGCTGGTCGACTTCTGGATCATCTGGGTCGCGGTGGACCTGGTCGGCGTGCCGCTGGCGTTCAGCTCCGGCCTGGTCGTCTCCGGCGCCGTCTACGGGATCTTCTTCGTGCTGGTCCTCGTCGGGTTCGCCAACTGGCTCAAGGAGTACCGCTCCCGGACCGCGACCGTCTCCGAGGAGGCCGTGTGAGCACCGTGCTGGACCCCGTCGAGCGGGCGATCGCCGACATCCGCGAGGGCAGGCCCGTCGTGGTCGTCGACGACGAGAACCGGGAGAACGAGGGCGACGTCATCTTCGCCGCGGCCAGGGCCACCCCGGAGCTGCTGGCCTTCACCATCCGGCACACCAGCGGCGTCATCTGCGTGTCGATGCCGGGCGAGGACCTCGACCGGCTCGGCCTGCCGCTGATGGTCAACGACAACCGCGAGCGCATGCGCACCGCCTACACGATCAGCGTCGACGCCCGGGACGGCGTGACCACCGGCATCTCCGCCGCGGACCGGGCCAGGACCATCCGCACCCTGTGCGACTCGGCGACCGAGCCGTTCGAGCTGGTCCGGCCCGGGCACGTCTTCCCGCTCCGCTACCGGGAGGGCGGCGTGCTGGCCCGGCGCGGCCACACCGAGGCGGCCGTGGACCTGGCCCGGCTGGCCGGGCTGGCCCCGGCGGGCGCGCTCGCCGAGGTGGTCAACGACGACGGGAGCATGAAGCGCCTGCCGGAGCTGCGGGAGTTCTGCGACGAGCACGACCTGGCACTGATCTCCATCGAGCAGCTGGTGGAGTTCCGGCGCAGGACCGAGCGGATGGTGACCCGGGTCGCCGAGACCCGCATCCCCAACGCCTACGGCGTCTGGCGCGCCTACGGCTACGCCAGCGCGCTGGACGGCGGCGAGCACCTCGCCCTGGTCTACGGCGACCTCGGCGACGGCGAGAACGTCCTGGTGCGGGCGCACTCGGAGTGCCTGACCGGCGACGTGCTCGGCTCGCTGCGCTGCGACTGCGGGGTGCAGCTCGACCACGCGATGGCCGAGATCGCCGCCGAGGGGCGCGGGGTGGTGGTCTACCTGCGCGGCCACGAGGGCCGCGGGATCGGCCTGCTGGCCAAGCTCCGGGCGTACGGCCTGCAGGACGCCGGCAGCGACACCGTCGACGCCAACCTGGAGCTCGGCCTGCCGGTGGACGCCAGGGAGTTCTCCAACGCCGGGCAGATCCTCGCCGACCTGGGCGTGAAATCGGTCCGGCTGCTGACCAACAACCCCGCCAAGCTGCGGGGCATGGACGGCTACGGCGTCAAGGTGCTGGGCCGCGAGCCGATGCCGGTGGCGGTGAACCCCTACAACGAGCGCTACCTGGCGGCCAAGCGCGAACGCCTCGGCCACGACATCCAGGAGGAGGCCGAGGTCCCGTGAGCGGACGGAGCGTGCGGGCCGCGGGGCGTGCCCGCGGCGGGAGGAGACGGGACGCATGAGCGGTGAGGGACGTCCGGCCGCGGAGGCGGTCGACGCCGGAGGGCTGACGGTCGGGATCGTGGCCGCCCGCTGGCACGAGGAGATCACCGACCGGCTCGTGGAGCGGGCCGTGCGGGCCGCCCGGGACAGCGGCGCGGTCGCGACCGTGGTCCGGGTGGCGGGGTCCCTGGAGATCCCCGTGGTCGCCCAGGCCCTGGCCCGCAGGCACGACGCGGTGGTGGCGCTCGGCGCGGTGATCCGCGGGGAGACCGCCCACTTCGACTACGTCTGCGAGTCGGTGACCTCGGGCCTGACCCGGGTCTCCCTCGACGAGGGGACCCCCGTCGGCAACGGGGTGCTGACCTGCGAGACGGTGGAGCAGGCCCTGGACCGGTCGGGGCTGCCGGGCAGCCGCGAGGACAAGGGGTACGAGGCCGCCGTCGCCGCGCTGGAGACCGCCGTGCTCCTGCGCGGCCTGCGGGGCTGAGCCGCCCGCGGGGGCGGGCGGGGCGTGCGGTAGGTTGCGACCGCGGGCCCCCGTCCCGCCCCGGCGGGCCGCGGGGCCCGGCCGGAGTCCCATGAGGAAAGTGATCGTCGATTGAGCACCGAGGACGTCCCGCCGCCCGATCTGCCCGTCGTGTGGCGGCCGCAGAAGGGGCGGGTCGTGGCCTACGCCCTCGCCGCCCTGATCATGCTGGGGGCGCTGCTGATGGCGCTCTTCCTGCCGGCGCCGTTCGCGATCGCCGACAGGGTGGCGGTGGTCGCGCTGGCCGGGCTGGTCGCCTGGGTGCTGCACCTGCTGGGGCGCTGCCGGGTGGAGGCGGACGAGCGGGGGATCACCCTGGTCAACGCCCTGCGGGTGCACCGCCACGAGTGGCCGGAGGTGCTCGCGGTCACCCTGGTCGAGGGCGAGCCCTGGGCGAAGATCGACCTCGCCGACGGGACGACCGTCGGGGCCATGGGGCTGCAGGGCTCGGAGAAGGGCCGCACCGCGCGTCAGGTCCGTGAGCTCGCCGCGCTCATCCGCGAGCGGGGAGAGGCCCGGGAGGACGACTGAGCCGCGGCCTCAGGTCTCCTCGGAGAAGCGCTCCGTCCCGTCGGTGTCGCCCGCGACGAGCAGGGTGTCGCCGGAGCCGATGACGGTCTCCGAGGTGGCGTAGGTGAACCTCGCGCCGGGCTTCTTGACCGCGACCACGGTGACGCCGTACTCCGTGCGGATGCGCAGCTCGCCCAGCGTCCGCCCGGCGGCCCAGCCGGGCGCCTTGGTCTTGACGAGGGCGTAGTCCTCCTCCACCTCGATGTAGTCGAGCATCCGGCCGGTGACCAGGTGCGCGACCCGCTCGCCCATGTCGGCCTCCGGCTGCACCACGTGGTGGGCGCCGACCCGCTCCAGGATGCGGGCGTGCTGGCGGCTGATCGCCTTGGCCCAGATGTCGGGCACGGCGAGGTCGGTCAGGATCGAGGTGGTCAGGATGCTCGACTCGATGTTGGTGCCGATGCCGACCACCACCCGGCCGAAGTCGGCCAGGCCGAGCTGCGCCAGCGCCTCCGGGTCGGTGGAGTCGGCGCAGACGACGTGGGTGAGCCTCGCCGAGAACTCCTGCACGTTGCGGGAGTCGCTGTCCACGCCGAGGACCTCGACGCCGCGCCGGATGAGCTCGTCGGCGATCGCTCCGCCGAACCGGCCGAGGCCGATGACCGCCACGGCGTCGCCGCGGTCGTCGCGGTTCTTCTTGTCAGCCAACGAGTGGACGCTCCTCCGGGTAGCGGAACCTTCGGGTCTGCACGCGCAGCGCGAGCGCGGTGCCGAGGGTCACCGGGCCGAGCCGGCCGATGAACATCAGGGCGGTGAGCACCACGTGCCCCGCCGTGCCGACGTGGGGGGTGATCCCCGTGGACAGGCCGACGGTGCCGAACGCGGAGACCACCTCGAAGAGTACGCGATCGAGCGGGAACGGTGTGATCATCATCATGGCGAGCGTGCCGGCGACCACGGCGGCGACGCTGACCAGCGCGATGGTGAGGGCCTGCCGCTGCAGGTGCTCGGGGATGCGGCGGCGGCCCGCCGTGACGTCGGGCTCGCCGCGGATCTCGGCCAGGATGACGTAGCCGAGCAGCGCGAAGGTCGTGACCTTGATGCCGCCGCCGGTGCTGGCGCTGCCCGCGCCGATGAACATCAGCACGTCGCTGATCAGCCAGGAGTTCTCGTGCATCTGGGAGGTGTCGACCGAGTTCAGGCCGCCGCTGCGGGTCATCGCGCTGTGGAAGAACCCGGCCAGGATCCGCAGGCCGGGGGAGAGGGGGCCGAACGTCGCGGGGTTGGTCCACTCCGAGACCGTGATGGCCAGGGCGCCGCCGAACAGCAGGACCGCGGTCATGCCCAGCGTCATCTTGGCGTGCAGCGACCACCGGGAGGGCCGCCGCCAGTGCCGCCGGAGGGCGGCGTAGACCGGGAAGCCCAGGCCGCCGATGACCACGGTCAGCGCCAGCGGGAGGCAGATCCACACGTCGCGCACGAACCGCATCACGCTGTCCGGCCAGAGCGCGAACCCGGCGTTGGTGAACGCCGAGACCGCGTGGAAGACCCCGAGGTAGGCGGCGCGGCCGAGCGGCTCGCCGTAGGCGGTGGCGAGGCGGACGGTGAGGATCGCGGCCGTGACCGCCTCCACCGCCAGCGTCACCTTGGCCACGCCCAGAAGCACCCGGCGGACCTCGCCGGGGCCGAGGCTCTGGGTCTCGGCCTGCGTGGTGAGCCGGGCGCGCAGTCCCAGCTTGCCGGAGACGAGCAGGGCGAGGATCGAGGCGAGGGACATGATCCCGAAGCCGCCGATCTGCATCAGCACGAGGATCACGGTCTCGCCGAAGACCGACCAGTGCCCGGCCGTGTCCACCGCGGCGAGGCCGGTCACGCACACCGCCGAGGTCGCGGTGAACAGCGCCGAGGACCACGACGCCTCCCGGCCCTCCGCGACGGCGACGGGCAGCGAGAGCAGTGCCGTGCCGGTGAGGACCGCGCCGAGGAACGCGATGACGACCGCTCGCGACGGCGAGTTGACCTTCCGGGCCGGATAGCTCACCGGGAGAGGATATCGGCGGCGACGGCGGTGGCGGCGGTGGCCGCCCGTGCGGCGGCGAGCCGCGCGGTCGTGGCCGTCCGTGCGGGGGCGGGCCGCGCGGTCGTGGGCCGTGTGCTGGTGAGTCGCACGGCGGTGAACCGTGCGGTGGTGAACCGTGCGGCGGCCGGACCGGCGGTGCGCCGCCGTCCCGGGCGGCGGACCCTGGATTCCCGCCGTTCCCGGCGCGTACTCTGAACCGGTGGTGCGGCGGACGAACACGACATCCGGCCTGTCCGATCTCGCCTCGCCCGGGCGGCTCGCCGAGCTGCTCGACCGGCGGGACTACCTGGCCGACGAGGGGCTGGCCACCGCGGCCTTCCTCGCGCTGCGGATGGGCCGCCCGCTGTTCCTGGAGGGCGAGGCGGGCGTCGGCAAGACCGAGCTGGCCAGGGCGCTCGCCGCGGTGCTGGACGCGCCGCTCATCCGCCTGCAGTGCTACGAGGGGCTGGAGGGCTCCCAGGCCCTCTACGACTGGGACTTCGCCCGTCAGCTGCTCCACCTGAAGGTCGCCGAGGCGAGCGGGACCGCCGACGCGGCCCGGCTGGAGGGCGAGGTCTACGACCGGCGCTTCCTGATCGCCCGGCCGCTGCTGCGGGCGGTCGAGACCCAGCCCAGCGTGCTGCTCATCGACGAGATCGACCGGGCGGACGTGGAGTTCGAGGCGATCCTGCTGGAGGTCCTGTCCGACTTCGCGGTCTCCGTCCCCGAGCTCGGCACGATCCGCGCCCGGACGCCGCCGGTGGTCGTGCTGACCTCCAACCGCACTCGCGAGGTGCACGACGCGCTCAAGCGGCGCTGCCTCTACCACTGGCTGGAGCACCCCTCCTTCGAGCGGGAGGTGGAGATCCTGCTGCGCAGGCTCCCCGAGTGCTCCCGGACCCTCGCCGGGCAGGTCGCCGCGGCGGCCGGACGGCTGCGCGGGGCCCGGCTGGTCAAGCCGCCCGGGATCGCCGAGACCCTCGACTGGACCGAGGCCCTGCTCGCCCTGGGCGCCCGGGAGCTGGACCCCGGCCCGGCGGCGGCCGCGCTGGGCGCGCTGCTCAAGCACCGCGAGGACCACGAGGCGGTGCTCGCGGACGGGCTCCTCGATGGCCTCCGCGGCTGACCTCCCCGGCGCCGGGCCGCGCGGGCGGGACCCGGCCGGGCCGCCCCCCGGCGCGGCGGAGGCGGGCCCGGAGGCGGCGGGCGCGGATCGGATGGACGGGGGGCCGGGCGGCGCGGACCGGGCGGACGGGGGCCCCGGGGCGGCGGAGCTCGTCGAGATCATGACGGGGTTCGCCCGGGCGCTGCGGGCCGCCGGGGTCCCGGCCGACCACGAGCGCACCCGGAACCTGCTGCGCGCCCTGGCCCACCTGGACGCCGCCCGCCCCGGCGACGTCTACCGGGCGGGCCGCGCCACCCTGTGCGCGTCCGCCGAGGACCTGCCCCGCTACGACCGGGTCTTCCGCGCCTACTTCGGGGGCCTGCGCGCCGGTCCCGGGCGGCCGGCGGAGGTCACCGTCGCCCGGTACGCGCCCCTGGGGGGCGGACCCGGGGGCGGGACGGGCGAGGAGTCCCCGACGGCGGCCGGGGCGAGCCCGCAGGAGGTGCTGCGCACCCGCGACGTGGCCGGGATGACCGCGGCCGAGCTGGCCGAGGTGCACCGGCTGTTCGCGCTGCTGCGGGCCGGGCGCGAGCGGCGCGCGTCACGGCGGTTCCGCCCGGCCCGCCGGGGGCGGCTCGACGTCCGGCGGACGGTCCGCGAGGCGCTGCGCAGGGGAGGCGAGCCCGTCCGGCTGCACCGCCGCGCCCGCCGGACCCGCCCCCGCCGGGTCGTGCTGCTGGTGGACGTCAGCGGCTCCATGGGCCCCTACGCCGACACCCTGCTCCGCCTGGCCCACGCGCTGGTCAGGTCCGAGCCGCGCGCCACCGAGGTGTTCAGCGCGGGCACCCGGCTCACCCGGCTCACCGCCGAGCTGCGCCGGCGCGACCCGGAGGCGGCGATGGCCGCGGTCTCCCGCGCCGTCCCCGACTGGCGAGGCGGGACCCGGCTGGGCGAGGAACTGCGGGAGCTGCTGCGCGCCGGCGACGCCCGGGGCGCGACCGTGGTGATCGCCTCCGACGGCTGGGAACGCGGCGACGTCTCGCTGCTGGGCGCCCAGATGGCCAGGCTCTCCCGCACGGCGCACCGGGTCGTCTGGGTCAACCCGCACAAGGGCCGGGCGGGCTACCGGCCGCTCACCGCCGGGATGCGCGCGGCGTGGCCGTACATCGACGACTTCGTGGCCGGGCACAGCCTGGCCGCCTACGAGGAACTGGCCCGCTTGCTGGGAGGCGCCCGTGCGTGACGTGCTGTCGCGGATCCTGCCGTGGTGGGAGTCCGGCCGGACCTTCGGTCTGGCCACCGTGGTGGAGACCTTCCGCAGCGCGCCCCGCCCGCCGGGCGCGTCGATGGCCGTGCTCGACGGCCAGGCCGAGGGGAGCGTCTCGGGCGGCTGCGTCGAGGGGGCCGTCTACGAGCTGGCGGGCGAGGTGGTCGCCTCCGGCACGCCGGTCCTGCAGCGGTACGGCGTGAGCGACGACGACGCCTTCGCCGTCGGCCTGACCTGCGGCGGCATCCTGGACGTGTTCGTCGAGCCGGTCTCGAAGGAGACCTTCCCCGAGCTGGGGGGGATCGCCGCCTCGGTGCGCGGGCACGAGCCGGTGGCGGTGGCGACCGTGCTGTCCGGGCCGGGGCGCGCCGGGGCCCGGCGGGTCGTCTGGCCGGACCGCTCGTCGGGCTCCCTCGGCTCCGTCCGGCTCGACGAGGCGGTCGACGACGACGCGCGCGGCATGCTCGCGCAGGGGCTCACCGGCGTCCGCAGGTACGGCGCGCACGGCGAGCGGCGCCTGGACGAGCTGGCCGTCTTCGTGCACTCCTTCGCCCCGCCGCCCCGCATGCTGGTCTTCGGCGCGATCGACTTCGCCGCCGCGGTGGCCCGGATCGGCAAGTTCCTCGGCTACCACGTGGTGGTCTGCGACGCCCGGCCGGTCTTCGCCACCGCCAGGCGCTTCCCCGAGGCCGACGAGGTGGTGGTCAGGTGGCCGCACGACTACCTGGCCACGGCCGCCGTGGACGAGCGGACCGTGATCTGCGTGCTCACCCACGACCCGAAGTTCGACGTCCCGCTGCTGGAGGTGGCGCTGCGCACCCCGGCGGGCTACGTCGGGGCGATGGGCTCGCGCCGTACGCACGCCGACCGGCTGGAGCGCCTGCGCCGGGCGGGGCTGACCCGGCAGGAGCTGGCCCGGCTGCGCTCGCCGATCGGCCTGGACCTGGGCGCCCGCACCCCCGAGGAGACCGCGGTCTCCATCGCGGCGGAGCTGATCCAGCTCCGCTGGGGCGGTTCCGGGCGGCCGCTCACCGGCGGGTCGGGCCGCATCCACGGGGAGGCGCCGTGAGCCCGGGGGCCCGGGGGGCCGCGCGGGCGCGGCCGGGGCGGGAGGCGCCGTGAGCGCGCGGGGCGCCGGGGCCGGCGGCGGCTGCGCGGGGCTGCTGCTGGCCGCGGGGGAGGGCTCGCGCCTCGGCGTGCCGAAGGCGCTGCTGGAGTTCGGCGGGGAGCGGCTGGTGGACCGGGGGGTCCGGGCGCTGCACGGCGGCGGCTGCCACCCGGTGGTGGTGGTGCTCGGCGCCGCGGCCGCGCAGGTGCGCGGGGCGGTGGCCGTGCACCATCCCGGCTGGCGCCGCGGGCTGGGCTCCTCGCTCCGCGCCGGGCTGGACGTGCTCCCGCCGGAGGCCGGGCACGTGGTGGTGGCGCTGGTGGACCAGCCGTTCGTGGGGGCCGAGGTGGTCGGGCGGCTCGTGCGGGCGGCGCGGGACGGCGCGCGGGTCGCGGTCGCCACCTACGGCGGCGCGCGGCGCAACCCGGTGCTGATCGCCCGGGAGCACTTCGCCGAGGTCGCGCGGCTCGCCGTGGGCGACGCCGGGGCCCGGCCGTTCCTGCGGGCCCACCCCGAGCTGGTCGTCGAGGTGCCCTGTGACGGCCTGGGCGACCCGGCCGACATCGACACCCCCGCTGATCTCGCGAAGCTGTCGGCCCTCGCCCGGGAGGGCTGGAAGGGCCGGGAGGGCTGGAACGGCTAGAAGCGGAACGACGCGACGGCGGCGCGGTGGTCGCTGCCGACGGCGGGCTCGACGCCCGCCTCGGTCGCGGCCAGCCCCCGGTAGAGGATGTGGTCGGGCCGGGTGACCGGGAACGACGCCGGCCAGGTGAAGCCGAAACCGGTCCCGGCCTCCTGCTGGGCGTCGGCGAGCGGCGGCACCAGGTGGGCGCGCTTGCGGTCGGTGGTGGCGGTGTTGAGGTCGCCGAGGAGCAGCAGGTGCTCGCTGTCGTCGGCGTCGACCAGCCGCCGGGCCTGGACGAGGGTCCGGTCGCGCTGGGCCGTCTCGCCGGGCCGGGCCGAGGCCAGGTGCACGACGTAGACGGTGACCATCCCTCCGGGGGTCTCCACCACGGCCCGCAGCGCCCGCACCCAGTCCAGGCCGATGTCCGCCTTGCCCTGTTCGACGATGGGGAAGCGGCTCCACAGCCCGACGGTGCTGATCTGCACCTTGTGCGGGAAGAGGGCGTCGAGCTCCTCGGCAGCGGGGCCGCCCGGGGTCAGCTCCTGGGCGGCGAACAGGTCGCGCCCCCGGGCGACGTCCCGTACGGCCCGCCCGGAGGCGTCGTTGGTCACGCCGACGTTGAGGGTGGCGACCGACAGGTCGTGCGGGCCGCCCGGCGGGGTGCGCAGCAGGACCGGGCCGAACATGACGCCCCAGACCGCCGCGGGCGCCAGCGCCGCGGCGGCGGCGAGCCGGGACCGGGCCAGCAGGGCGCCCAGGAGCAGCAGGGGGACGGCGGCCCCCAGCCAGGGCAGCAGGCTCTCCAGCACCGGGGTGAAGCCGCCGAGCTCCGGCAGCAGCCGGTGCCCCCCGAGCACCAGGGCCAGCAGCACCGCCACCGCGACGATCACCCGTCCCAGCACACCGCTCCTCGTCGTCCACCGCGCAGGCAACCGTTGACCGCGCGGACGTGATCCGCCGCGCGGACAGAGGCGTTCCATGCCCCGGAACGCGTAGGGTACTCGCCCCGGGCGCGGAGGCCGTCGCCGTCTCCGGCGGGGACCCGCGCCGGGTGCGGGGCTTGGTGGGCGGTGGCGGACTCGATAGCCTTTGTTGCGAACACAACGGAACAACATTCGGTTCCATCGCGCCCGCGGAAGGACGATCACACGATGCGCATCGGTATGGCCCTGAACTACTCGGGGGGCTTCAAGGAGACGGTGGCCGAACTGGCCGACTACGAGAAGGCCGGTCTCGACATCGTCTTCGTCGCCGAGGCCTACAGCTTCGACGCGGTCAGCCAGATGGGCTACATCGCGGCCAGGACCGAGCGGCTGCAGATCGCCTCGGGCATCCTGCCGGTCTACTCCCGGACCCCGACCCTGCTGGCGATGACCGCCGCCGGCATGGACTACGTCTCCGACGGCCGCTTCACCCTCGGACTGGGCGCCTCCGGGCCGCAGGTCATCGAGGGCTTCCACGGCGTGCCGTACACCGCCCCGCTGGGCCGCACCCGCGAGGTCATCGAGATCTGCCGGCAGGTCTGGAAGCGCGAGCGCGTCACCTACGAGGGCAAGCACTACACGATCCCGCTCCCTGCGGATCAGGGCACCGGCCTCGGCAAGCCGCTGAAGCTCATCAACCACCCGGTCCGCGAGCGCATCCCCGTCGTGATCGCCGCCATCGGCCCCAAGAACGTCGAGCTCGCCGCGGAGATCGCCGAGGGCTGGGAGCCGATCTTCTACATGCCGGAGAAGGCCGCCGACGTGTGGGGCGCCTCCCTGGCCGCGGGCAAGGCCAAGCGCGACCCCGGGCTCGGCGAACTGGACGTCATCGCCCAGGCGAGCCTGGCCATCGGCGACGACGTCTCGGGCTGGCTGGAGCTCGGCCGGCCCATGGCCGCGCTCTACATCGGCGGCATGGGCGCCAAGGGCAAGAACTTCTACAACGACCTGGCCCGCCGCTACGGCTACGAGAAGGAGGCCGAGCAGATCCAGGAGCTCTACCTGTCGGGCAAGAAGGACGAGGCCGCCGCGCTCGTCCCGCAGGAGCTGCTGGAGTCGATGTCGCTGATCGGCTCGGAGGGCTTCGTCCGCGACCGGATCCAGGCGATGCGGGAGTCGGGCGTGACGACCGTCAACGTCACCCCGCTCGCCCGCACGCACGAAGAGCGCATCCGGCTCATCGAGAAGGTCCGCGAGCTCGCCTCCTGACCGCTCCCCGACCCGTTCCGGCCCGGACCCCGCGCGAGCCCCGCCCCGCCGCCCCCTCGCGGGGCGCGGGGCGGGCCTCGCGCGCTCCCGCGGCGTCTCCGCGGCGCCCCCTGTGACCCCTATCACGCGGGAGCCGGGGAATGCCCCCGCGGGCGGAGGCGTTGCCACCCCCCGTGAGGTTCTCAGTGGTACCCGTACGGCTGGTCGAGCGGCTGCACGTCGACCTGTGCCGTCTCAACGGCACCCTCTGTCGCTGAACGCGCCTTCGAGTCCTTTTCCTCACCCCCGCGTGCCGTGTCCGGTCCGGCATGCCCTTTCTCGGAAGTCACGTTCGTGAAGAGATTCTCCTTCTCCCTGCAGCTCCTGCTCGGCCTGGTCGCCGGTGTCGCGCTCGGCCTGGTCGCCCGCGCCGCGGAGGCCGCCTGGCTCGCCACCACGCTGACCCAGGTCGGCTCGATCTTCGTCCAGCTCCTCAAGCTCGCCGTCCCGCCGCTGGTCTTCACCGCGGTCGTGGTCAGCGTGGCCAATCTGCGCAACGTCAACGGCGCCGCCCGGCTCGCCGGCAAGACGCTCGGCTGGTTCATGGCGACCTCGCTGGCCGCGGTGGCGGTCGCGATCGGCCTCGGCCTGCTGATCGACCCCGGCCGGGGCGTCACCATCGCCCTCGACGGCGCCAAGGCCGTGGACCTGGAAGGCGCCGGCACCTGGACCGACTTCCTGACCGGCATCGTCCCGACCAACATCGTCACCGCGTTCGCCGACGTCAAGGTCCTGCAGATCGTCTTCCTCGGGGTCGTGCTCGGCGCCGCCGCGCTGGCGGCGGGCGAGAAGGCCGAGCCCTTCCTCGCCTTCAGCCGCTCGGTCCTGGAGCTGGTCCAGAAGGCCCTGTGGTGGGTCATCCGGCTGGCCCCGATCGGCACCGCGGGCCTGATCGGCAAGGCCGTCGCCACCTACGGCTGGGACCTGCTGGCCCCGCTGGCCAAGCTCAGCGCGGGGGTGTACGCCGGCTGCCTCGCGGTCCTGCTGGTGATCTACCCCCTGCTGCTCTCCCTCGTCGGCAAGGTCAGCCCGCTCACCTTCTACCGCAACGCCTGGCCGGCCATCGAGCTGGCCTTCGTCTCCCGCTCCTCGGTCGGCACGATGCCGCTGACCCAGCGCGTCACCGTCGACCGCCTCGGCGTCGACCGCGACTACGCCTCCTTCGCGGTGCCGTTCGGCGCCACCACGAAGATGGACGGCTGCGCCGCGGTCTACCCGGCGCTCGCGGCGATCTTCGTGGCCCAGGTCTTCGGCGTCCCGCTCGAACTCCACCACTACCTGCTGATCGCCTTCGTGTCGGTGGTCGGCTCCGCCGCCACCGCAGGACTGACCGGCGCGATCGTGATGCTCACCCTGACCCTGAGCACGCTCGGCCTCCCGCTGGAGGGCGTCGGCCTGCTGCTGGCCATCGACCCGATCCTCGACATGATCCGCACCGCCACCAACGTCGCGGGGCAGATGGTCGTCCCGGTCCTGGTCGCGCGCTCGGAGGGCCGGCTGGACGAGGGCGTGCTGAACGCCCCGCCGCAGGACCTCGACGAGGCTCCCGCCGAGCGGCGGGACCGGGCCGCCGGGACCCCCGAGCCCGAGCCCGCGCTCGCCTGAGGGCCCCGCCGGCGCGGCGGCCCGCGCCCCCGCCCGGGGGCGCGGGCCGCGGCGCGTTCGCGGACGCCGCCGAACGTCCCCGCCGGTTCCCCGCCGACGGGGAACCGGCGGGAACGTCCGGCGGGCCCCCGTCTGAGGCGCCGGAGCGCGGGCGCGGGCACGGTAGACTAGACGACCGGGTTCCGTTCACCGCCTCACCCGGGCCGACCGCCCCGGCGGGCGGCCGCGCCGAGAAAGGCTCGCAGCGCGTGAGGGCCGGAGCTCCCCGCACGGACGACCGAAGAGCTGCTTGTCCCCAAGAGCGGCCGTACGCAGGAGAAATTCAGTGGCGACGACGAACGACCTCAAAAACGGCCTCGTGCTCAAGCTCGAGGGCGGTGAGCTCTGGACGGTGGTGGAGTTCCAGCACGTCAAGCCCGGCAAGGGCGGTGCGTTCGTCCGCACCAAGCTCAAGAACGTGCGCTCCGGCAAGGTCGTCGACAAGACCTTCAACGCCGGCGTCAAGGTCGACACGGCCAGCGTCGACAAGCGCGAGATGCAGTTCTCCTACATGGACGGCGACGAGTTCGTCTTCATGGACACCGAGACCTACGACATGCTCCACGTCTCCCGGGCCGCGGTCGGCGACGCCGCCAACTACCTGCTGGAGAACATGCTCGCCACCGTGGCGGTGCACGAGGGCGAGGTGCTCTACGTCGACCTCCCGGCCGCCGTCGAGCTGCTCATCGCCGAGACCGAGCCCGGCCTGCAGGGCGACCGCTCCACCGGCGGCACCAAGCCCGCCAAGCTGGAGACCGGCGCGGAGATCAAGGTCCCGCTGTTCATCACCACCGGTGAGAAGGTCAAGGTCGACACCCGCACCGGCGAATACCTCGGCCGCGCCTGATGTCGGCACGGGGGAAGGCGCGCAGGCGCGCGCTGGACATCCTGTTCGAAGCCGAGGCGCGCGGCGAGGACGCGCTCAAGGTGCTCGCCGAGCGCCTGGAGCGGGCCGAGCCGCCGGTCAACGAGTACACCGCGGCGATCGTCGAGGGCGTGTGCCGGCACCGGGCGCGCATCGACGAGCTGATCACCACCTACGCCGAGGGCTGGACGCTGGAGCGCATGCCCGCGGTCGACCGCAACCTGCTCCGCGGCGGCACCTACGAGCTGCTCTGGATGCCCGACGTCCCCGAGGGCGTCGTCATCAGCGAGTGGGTCGGCCTGGCCTCCGAGCTGTCGACGGACGAGTCCCCGCAGTTCGTCAACGGCCTGCTGGCCAGGTTCAAGCAGCTCAAGCCCTCCCTGGCGCTGTAGCCGCCGGGGCCGGCGGGCCCCGGCGGGAGGCGTGCCTTCCGGCGGCGGGCCGCCGTGTCCTCCCCGCGCGTCGCCGGTTCCCCCGGCGCGGCGTAGGCTGGGCATCGTCACCGATGCAAGGAGGCGATCGGAAGTTGCACGCCGTAGGCACCTCGCGGCAGGCCGGCGCTCCGGCGGTCCGCACCGCCGTCGTCTGGGACGTCCTGCGGGCGGCGCTGGCCGATCGCGTGGCCGTGACCGGCCGTGACCGGCTCGACATCGTCGACGCCGGGGGCGGCACCGGGGGCTTCGCCGTGCCGCTCGCGGCGCTCGGGCACGCCGTCACGGTCGTGGACCCCAGCCCGGACTCGCTGGCCGCGCTGGAGCGCCGCGCCGCGGAGGCGGGCGTGACCGTGCGGGCCCTGCAGGGGGACGCCGCCGACCTGGCGGACCTCCTGCCGGCCGGCGGCACCGACCTGGTGCTCTGCCACAGCGTCCTGGAGTACGTCGAGGACCCCGGCGGCGCGCTGGCCGCCATGGCCCGGCTGCTGCGCACCGACGGCATGATCAGCGTGCTGGCGGCCAACCCGCTGGCCGCCGCGCTGCACCGCTCCGCCGCCGGCCGGTTCGACGAGGCGCGCAGGGTCCTCGGCGACCCCGACGGCCGCTGGGGCGACCGCGACCCCACCCCGCGGCGCTTCACCCGCGAGTCCCTGCTGCACCTGCTCGGCGCCGCGGGCCTGCGGCCGGACGGGATCCACGGGGTACGGGTCTTCGCCGACCTGGTGCCGAGCCGGTTCCTCGACGGCGAGCCCGGGGCCGCCGCCGCGCTGATCGCCCTGGAGCAGGTCGCCGCCGAGCATCCGGTCCTGCGGGACATCGCCTCCCAGCTGCACGTCCTCGGACGCCGATGAGGCGTGCACCGAACGCCTGTTCCCATAAGATGACACCGTGTCGAGGAAGCAGCAGGTGCCGCGCCCGGGTGTCGACCTGGGCGACGACGACACCGGCTGCCCGATCCTCCACGTGGACATGGACGCCTTCTTCGCCAGCGTCGAGCTGCGCGAGCGTCCCGACCTCGCCGGCGCGCCCGTCATCATCGGCGCCCCCGGCCCGCGCGGCGTGGTGCTCAGCGCCACCTACGAGGCCAGGAGGTACGGCGTGCACTCGGCGATGCCGATGACGCGGGCCCGCCGCCTCTGCCCGCACGCGACGGTCATCCCGCCGAGCCACGGCAAGTACTCCGAGGTCTCCCGGGGCGTCATGGCGATCTTCCGGGACGTCACCCCCGAGGTGGAGCCGGTCGCCTCCGACGAGGCGTTCCTCGACGTCTCGGGGGCGCGCAGGAGGCTCGGCAGGCCGGCCGCGATCGCCGCCCTCATCCGGGAGAGGGTCGCCGCCGAGCACGGGATCACCTGCTCGGTCGGGGTGGCGAGCAGCAAGTTCGTGGCCAAGCTCGCCTCGCGGCACTGCAAGCCCGACGGGCTCTTCGTGGTGCCGGCCGACCGGGTGGTGGACTTCCTCCACCCGCTCCCGGTGGCCGCGCTGTGGGGCGTGGGGGAGCGCACGGAGCGCTCCCTGGCGCGGCTCGGCATCCGGACCGTCGGCGACCTCGCCGGGACCCCCCTGGCGACCCTCCAGCGCGAGCTCGGCCGGGCGGCCGGCGCCCACCTGGCGGAGCTGGCCTGGGGGCGCGACGAGCGCCGGGTGACCCCCCACGCGCCCGACAAGAGCATCGGCGCCGAGGAGACGTTCGCCGCAGACGTGGACGACCCGGTGGAGATCCGCAGGGAGCTGCTCCGCCTCTCGGAGCGGGTCGCCGCCCGCCTGCGGGCGGGCGGCCACGTCGGCCGCACGGTCGGCGTCAAGCTCCGCCGGGCCGACTTCAGCACGCTCACCCGCTCCCGGACCCTCGCCGAGCCCACCGACGTGGCGCGGGAGCTGTACACCGTCGCCTGCGACCTGTACGCCGCCTCCGGCCTGGAAGGGACGCTGATCCGCCTGGTCGGGGTGCGGGTGGAGAACCTGCTCCCGGCCGCGGGCGCGCCCCGGCAGCTGAGCCTCACCGAGCGGGAGGCGGGCTGGCGGGAGGCCGAGCGGGCGATGGACCGGGCGGCGCGGAGGTTCGGCCGCGACGCGGTGCTGCCCGCCTCGCTCGTCCGCCCCCGGCAGGAGGGGGAATAGCCGTGGCCACCCCTCCGGTTTGGACTACGTTGGACGTTTTCTTTCGTCTACGTCTACAGGCTCGTATTCTGGGGATAACCGACCGCGAGGTTCGGACACCCCGTGTCGTCCGTCACCGTTTTCCCCGTCCTGGGGCTGTCCTTGGGAGGCGCCGTGCCGCTCTCTGAGCACGAGCAGCGCCTGCTCGACCAGATCGAGCAGGCCCTCTACGCCGAGGACCCGAAGTGGGCCAATACCGTAAGGATCAGTGATCCCCGCAGTCACTACAAGCGGCGTCTGGTGAAGGCCTCGATCGGCTTCCTCCTCGGCGTCGTCCTGTTGATGGTCGGCGTTGTGATCAATTCCTTCCCCCTCGGTGTCGTCCTCGGCGTAGGCGGTTTCGTGGTCATGCTGGCCGCGTGTCTGTGGGGTCTGTCCTGTTGGAAGCGGATGAACGGGTTCGGTGACGGCGCCGCCGCCGCGGGCCAGCGGGGAGGCGGCCGGGCGGGGCAGCGCGGTGGCTCCCGCCAGAGCTTCATGGAGCGGATGGAAGAGCGCTGGCGCCGCCGCCAGGACGAACGCTGACCTCCTTCCGGGCCCCGGCCGCCGCAGGCGGCCGGGGCCTCGGCGCTGCCCGCCCCGGGCGTGACCGCCCGGTCCCCGGCGCCGGGCCCTCCCGGTCTCTCCTCCCTCGGCGGCGTCCCGGGGCACCGCGGGCCCGGGACGCCGCCGAGGACCTCAGGCGTCCCTGCGGGCCGGGAGCCTGAGCCGGATGCTCCCCAGCCGCTCGAACCCGTCGAGCAGCCGTGCGCCCGCGGCCCGCATCCGCAGCAGGGTGGACGGGGGCAGCAGCACCGCCCTGACGCGCCTGCCACGTGAGACGGTGGCCGCCAGCGCCCGCCGTACCCGCCGGACGTCCTCGCGCAGCGGGCCGGTCTCACCGGGCGACCTGGCGAAGAGCATGCGCTCCACCGCCCAGGCGATCTTCTCCATGGAGGCCCTGGCCTCGGCGTCGAAGCCGTACTCCCGGGCCAGGCGCACGGCCAGCGCCCGGGGGCTCTCACTCGGCTGCCGCGCCATGCCGTAGTCGCACAGCGCGTCGTCGAGTTCGGCCCAGGCAGCCGCGGCGGCCGGCTCTCCCGCCACGGACCTGACCGCCACGACCCCGGTCGCGTCCGGTGCCGCCGGGGTCTCGGCGCGCACCGCCGTACGGGAGTAGGCGCGCTGCCTGCGCAGCCGCGTCTCCCAGCGGAGCAGGGCCGGGACCAGGAGGACCAGCAGGGCGAGCGCCACGCCGATCGCGATCTTCGCGGCGACCGGCACGCCCTCGTCCACCGCCAGCGGCGCGCCGCCGAAGTCGCGGTCGAGCATGGGGTTGCGGGGGGCCTGGGACGGCCCGCTCGACGGGTCCGCGCCGGTGGTGCCGGTGCTGGGGGAGGTGCTCGGCTCGTCGTCGGCGTCGGTCACGACCTCCGGGAAGGTGTAGGACGGCCGGGACGCGCTGGCCTGGCCGGTGGGGCCGGAGGGGGTGGGTTCGAAGCGCAGCCAGCCCACGCCCTCGAAGTAGAGCTCGGGCCAGGCGTGCGAGTCGCGCGTGCGCACCTCCCACTGGCCGGAGGCGCTGATGCCGCCGGTGTAGCCGATGGCGACCCGGGCGGGGATGCCCAGGACCCGCGCCAGCACCGCCATCGAGGCGGCGAACTGCTCGCAGTAGCCCGCCCTGCTGCGGAACAGGAAGTCCGACAGGGCGGAGCCGCCGTGGCCCTGCGTCTGCAGGGTGTAGGTGAACCCGCCGTCCGTGGTGAAGAAGTCCTGGAGCTGGACCGCCTTCTCGTAGGGGGTGGCGCCGGACTCCGTCACCGCCTCGGCCAGCTGCCGGATCTCGGACGGCAGGTCGCCGGGGAGCTTCAGGTACCGCTCGCCGATCGCCTCCGGCGCGGAGCCGGCGGCCTTGAGCAGGGCGGGGGTGGGCTTGGGCTCGGCGCTGACGACCTCGTAGCTCAGCCCTCCGGCGGTGTCGGTGTGGGAGAACACCATGAGCGTGTCCCGGTCGGGCCGCCAGTCGCCCTCGATCCGGACCCTGCTCGGCGGGTACGGCAGCGGCAGGAACTTCAGGTCCAGGACGTCCTCGCTCACCGCGATCCGGGTGGTCACCTGGTCGGCGGGCACCCGGGCGCCCAGGCCGGGCGCGGGGGGCAGGGGCTTGTCGGAGGTGCGGTCCTCGGCCCGGCCGACCGGCTTCGTCATCGTCCACTGCTCGCCGTCGAAGACGTCCAGGGAGTACAGCCGCAGGTAGCGGGGGGTGTTGTCGCTGCTCCGGTAGGTGAGGACGGTGGCCTCGGCCGGCAGGGTGAGCTGCCTGCGCAGGCTGGCCACCGGGTTCGGGAAGCTGATCGTGCCTCCGGTCCCGCCCTTGCCGTTCCCCACGCCGAAGCCGAACAGCGGGTCGGGCTCCAGGGTGGGCAGCAGCGAGGGCAGCAGGATGGCCAGCGCGACGGCGGCGAACCCGACCCGCTTGCCCGACAGCCGCAGCCCCGAGGTGTCCGCGGGCCGGGGGGCGACGAAGGACGGGGCCCGGCGCACCAGCACCGGCCTGCCCCAGCGGCCGACCCGCTCCCGCCCGTCGGCCGCGAGCAGCCCGAGGAAGCCCAGCGCGGCGACCACGACCACCGGCCAGGACAGCGGGTCGCCGAGGAACGAGGCGGGCACCACGAACAGCGCCAGCAGCGGCAGGCCGGCCAGCGCGGCCCGCCGTACCCGCGCGGCGAAGAAGTCGACGAGTACCGCGATCAGCCCGACGCCCCCGCAGGTCAGCAGGATGATCCCGGGGGCCGGGGGGACGGGCACGGCGAACCGCTGGATGTCGTCGAACCCGTCGGCGGCCAGGAGGGCCAGCGCGACGGCCGAGTCCGTGGTGGGCACCACCCGGCCCCAGGCCTCCCCGCCGGTGAACACCGCCGTCAGGTAGACCCACAGCGCGAGCAGCTGGGCCGGCGGCGCCACCCAGTAGGGCAGCGTGGAGCGGCCGGTCAGCACGCCGACGGCGGTCACCGCCAGCACGGCCCCGAAGCTCGCCCAGAACCACGTGCCCCCCGCGAAGAGGGGGTGGAGCGAGAGCGCGACCGCTCCCGTGGCCACGCCCGACATGACCGGAAGTCTCATGAACCGCCCCCGCTGAGTGCGAATCGGCCGCGCTGCGCCGCGTCCGGCCACGCGCTCGCGATCGAGGCGCCCGCGGGCAGCCGTACGATCCGCCAGCCCGCTCCGGCGAGCACCGCCTGCGCCGCCTGGTATTCCTTGCCGTCGCGCAGCTCGGGCCGGTCCCATCCGGCCACGTCCAGCATGACGGCCACGCCCGTGACGTTGCCGTGCCGGAGCCGGGCCAGGGACTGCGCCTCCTCCGGGCCGACGCCGCCGAGCACGGCCACGATCAGCCCGTCGCCGCCGCCCTGCCGCAGGGCGGCGACGCCGAGCTCCAGCGACCGCGCCGAACTGGTCCGGACCACGGACAGGGCGTCCAGCAGGGACCAGCCCAGCCCGGTGTCGGGCAGGTGCTCGGCGCCCTGGTCGGTGACCAGGCGCAGGCCGAGGCCCTCGTGGGCCAGCTGGACGCCGATGGAGGCCGCGGCCGAGACCGCCACCTCGAAGGAGGACCGGGGCCCCTCGCCCCGGTGCGCGTATCTGCGGGTGTCCAGCAGCAGCGCGCCCCGGCTCTGCCACTGCTGCTCCTCGCGCCGGACCATCAGCTCGCCGCGCCTGGCGGTCGAGCGCCAGTGCACCCGCCGCAGGTCGTCGCCCTGCCGGTACTCGCGCGGCGCGACGTCGTCGTCCCCGGCCGCCGCCACGCTCCTGGTACGGCTGTCGCCCCCGCCGGTCCACTCGCCGGACAGGCGGACGTGGGGCAGGGGCACCACCTGCGGGGTCACCACCAGCGTGTCGCCGGCGGTGAACGACCGGGTCAGCTCCACCAGGCCGAAGGGGTCGCCGATCCGGACCGAGAGGGGTCCGATGGGGAACCGGCCGCGCAGGTCGGAGCGGACGCGGTAGTCGATCTCCCGGACGCCCCGCGGCTCCACCCGGTCCAGGACGAACCGGGGGCGGGCGCCGAGCGCGTAGGGGACGGTGTCCTCGATCATCAGCAGGCCGGTGGGCAGCCGGGTGACGTTCTCCAGGCGGAGGGTCACGGTGGCCTCGCCGCCCACCTCGGCCCGCGGCGGGTCGAGACGCCGCGCGCAGCTCAGCCGGTAGCGGGTGCGCGCCACCACGACCGCGGCGATCAGGGGCAGGGAGACGACCAGCACCCCGACGCGGAGCAGGTCGTGCTCCCCGATGAAGAAGGCGCACGCCAGCGCGGCGAGCCCTGAGGCGAGGAAGGAGCGGCCGCGGGTGGTGAGCGCTTTCAGGCCGGGCACCGCGTCACCTCCCGGGCCGGCGGGGCGGTCGTGCCGGCGGCCCGCCGCGCCCGCGGGCCCCGCCGCCCGTCCCGCCCGCTCATCGGGCCTGGGCCTCGGGTACGGGCACCCGGCGGACGAGGTCGGCGACCACCTGCTCGGGCAGGCGGCGCTGGCCCTGGGCCTCGACGCTGGGCAGCAGCCGGTGGGCGAGGACGGGGACGGACAGCGCCTGCAGGTCGTCGGGGATGACGTAGTCGCGTCCGGCGAGCGCGGCGTGCGCCCGCGCGGCGCGGACCAGCTGCAGGGTCGAGCGCGGGGAGGCGCCCAGCCGCAGCTCGGGGGAGGTCCGGGTGGCGGTGACCAGGTCGATCGCGTACTTCTTGATCGGCTGGGAGACGTAGACCGCGCGCACCGCCTCGATGAGGGCGCGCACCTCGGCGGTGGTGGCCACCGGCTCCAGCTTGTCGATCGGTGAGGTGGCGCCGTGCACGTCGAGCATCTCCAGCTCGGCGGAGGGCTCGGGGTAGCCCATCGCGATCCGGGCGGTGAAGCGGTCGCGCTGCGCCTCGGGGAGGGGATAGGTGCCCTCCATCTCGATCGGGTTCTGGGTGGCGATCACCATGAAGGGGGCCTCGAGCCGGTAGGTCGTGCCGTCGACGGTGACCTGGTGCTCCTCCATGCACTCCAGCAGGGCCGACTGGGTCTTGGGCGAGGCCCGGTTGATCTCGTCGCCGACCACGATGTTGGCGAACACCGGTCCCGGCTTGAACTCGAACTCCATCGTCTGCTGGTTGTAGGCGCTCACGCCGGTGATGTCGCTGGGCAGCAGGTCGGGGGTGAACTGCACGCGGCGCACGGGGCAGTCGATGGACCGCGCCAGCGCCTTGGCGAGCATGGTCTTGCCGACCCCGGGCACGTCCTCGATGAGCAGGTGGCCCTCTGCGAGCAGGACGGTCAAGGTCAGCCGGATGACGTCGCTCTTGCCCTCGATGACCGACTCGATCGCCTCGCGGATCCGGCGCGCGGTGGCGACCAGGTCGTCGAGTCGGGGCGGGACGTCATGGGTTACTGCCACCAGGCCTCCATGAGGGTGCGGCGGTTGCGCGCCGGGGGTACGTGTTGCAGGGGACCGTCTGGTCCCTCTCCCATTGTGAGTGCCGACACTACGTCTCTGCGGGTTCCTCGGCGACTTTATGCGGGCATTGGGGCTTATTCCGGATGAATGGGCCACGGTATCCATGGCCGATGCGCCGTTCCGGCCGCGCCCGGCGCACCGTTTCCGTGACGTCTTCCGGGGCGTCCTCCCCGACGGGTTCCGCGATGTCCTCGTGACGCCTCGGTGATGTGCCGACGGCGGCCCGGGGGCGTCCGCGCGACGCCTCCGGCACCGTCTCCGGGATGCGCTCCACTCTCCTCCGCCGGCGGTCCCGTCCCCCTGCCTCCGCCGCCCGGGCGGGCCCCGGTCCCGGGCGGGAGGCGCCGTGCCGACACGCCCGCGGCGTGTGGGGCCCCGCGTCCGCCCCCGGGGCACGCCCCGCTCCGCTCCACCGGCTCTGAGCTGGGGAAATATCGGCCATTCCGGGCGCGGAGCGCGGCGGAATCAGTTGACGGTGGAGAGAAGTGGAGTATGGTGGTGCGCAGTGGAGGGCAGGGGCTGCGGAGGAGTTTTGCGGCACTGGGCACTCCGCTGGGCACGGGAGGTGGGGGCCGATGTTCCTCGGCACTCACTACCCGCGTCTCGATGACAAGGGACGGCTGTTCCTGCCGGCGAAGTACCGCGAGGAGCTGGCGGAGGGTCTGGTGATCACCAAAGGCCAGGAGCGCTGCCTCTACGTCTTTCCCGTAGAGGAGTTCAAGCGCATCACCGAGGCTCTGCGGGCCGCGCCGGTGACCGCCAAGGCGGTCCGTGACTACAGCCGTGTCTTCTTCGCCAGCGCGTCCGACGAGTTCGCCGACAAGCAGGGCCGTGTCACCATCCCGCAGGCTCTGCGTGAATACGCGCGTCTGCAGCGTGACTGCGTGGTCATCGGGGCCAACACCCGGTTGGAGATCTGGGACGCGCAGGCCTGGGAGACCTACCTGGCCGACCAAGAGCAGGCGTTCGCTGATCTGTCGGAGGAGGTGCTGCCAGGGATTCTGTGATTTCACGGTCGATTCATCGGTGAACACGTCGTTCGGCGAGGTCTCCACCCGCAACCACCCACGCGCCAGCTGATGCACCTTCCCCGGTGTCAGGTGGCGCGCGGACGCGCGGGTGCGGATGGGGACCTGGCCGGGCGGCCCCCGGGGGGCCTGTCAGAGCCTGCATCGCGAACCCCGTACGCTGCCGTGGTGACGCCGTCCCGGCGTCTCCGCGCGCCGTCGCCTCGCTCCAGTGGACGCCCCGCCGCGCCCGCGTCCGTCGCGGGTCCGGTGGCGCCGGCGGGCGTTCACGACCGGGACGCCTCCTCGCCGCGGCCGGTCCGTCCGCCGGACGCCGCGGCAGGCGAGGCGCCGCGTAGCAGGTTCCACGACACCGATGAGCGTCCGCCGCACTTCCGCGAGCGAGGCGGCGAAGGGGGGGTGTGCTCAATGCGCGCCGAGAACGACAAGCGTGATCTCCAGAGTCCGGGCGGGCACGTGCCCGTGATGCTCGGCCGCGTGCTCGACCTGCTGGCCCCCGCGCTGGACCGCCCCGAGCCCGTGCTCGTCGACGCGAACCTGGGCCTCGGCGGCCACGCCGAGGCCCTGCTGGCCGCGCACCCCGCCCTCCACCTCGTCGGGATCGACCGCGACCCCACCGCGATCGAGCGCTCCACGGCCAGGCTCGCGCCGTACGCCGACCGGATCACGCTGGTCCGCGCGGTCTCCGACGAGCTCGCCGACGTGCTGGCGGACATCGGCCGTCCCCGGATCGACGGGGCCCTGTTCGACCTGGGCGTCTCCTCGCCCCAGCTCGACGAGGCCGGCCGGGGCTTCGCCTACTCCTACGACGCGCCGCTGGACATGCGCATGGACCCGGACCAGGAGCTGACCGCCGAGGGCGTGGTCAACACCTACCCCGTCGCCGAGCTGATCCGGATCCTGCGCGACTACGGCGAGGAGAGATTCGCCCCGCGTGTCGCGCACCTCATTGCCAAGGAACGGGCCAGGGAAGCCATAACGTCTACCAAGAGGCTTGCGGAGATCGTCCGGACGGCGATCCCCGCGGCCACGAGGAGAACCGGGGGAAACCCCGCGAAAAGGACGTTTCAGGCGTTGCGGATCGAGGTGAACGCGGAGTTGACGGCACTGGAACGCGCGCTGCCCGCCGCGCTCGATGCGCTGACGCTCGGCGGGCGCGTCGTCGTGCTCGCCTACCACTCCCTCGAGGATCGGCTGACCAAGCAGATCCTCGCCGAGCGAACCAGGGACACCAGCCCCCCCGGCCTGCCCGTCCCGCTCCCGGCCCACCAGCCCAGGTTCGCCCTGCTGACGAGGGGAGCGGAGCTTCCGAGCGAAGAGGAGGTGGCCCGCAACCCGCGGGCGGCCTCCGCCAGGTGCCGGGCGGCAGAAAGGATCCGTGAGGCAGTTGACGAGAGTTGAGTCGGATGTCCGCCGCGCCGCGCCCGGCCGGGACGGGCGACCCGGCCGCGCTCCCCGGGCGACGCCGCGGGGCCGCAGGCCCGGGCCGGCCAGGGTCGTCCCCGCCGCCGCGCCCGCCGCGCCGGCGGCTCGGGCTCAGGCTCGGGCGGCCCGGGCGCAGGCGGGCCCCCGCCCGGGACGGGCGCCGCGGGCCCCGTTCGTCCTGCTCGTGGTGGGCCTGCTCTGCGGCGGCCTGGTCACGCTGCTGCTGCTGAACACGGTGCTCGCCCAGAACTCCCTGAAGGAGAGCGAGCTGCGCGCGCAGATCAAGCAGCACCTCCTGGAGAAGGAGCGGCTCAAGAACGAGAACATGCAGCGGGAGATGCCCGGCGAGCTCGCCGAGGCGGCCGACCGGCAGGGGATGCTCCCCGACGACTCCGCCCGCGTGATCACTCCCGGCGGCTCCGCCGACAGCCGCGTCGCCAGCGAGGGCCAGGCGCCCGCCGGGCAGGAGCGCGAGCCGGACGCGGGTCGATGAAGGACGGCGGCGGTCGCGGGCCCGGCCGGCGGCAGGGCGGTTCCGGCCGTCGCGATCCGGGCCGTCCCCAAGGCGCGGGCCGTCCCGAGGGCGCGGGCCGCGGCGGTCCGGAGGGCACCGGCGGGCCCGGCCGCTCCGCCGGGGAGCCGGGCAGGTCCGCGGCGTCCGGCGGGCGCGGCAGGCCGGGCCGCCCCGACGGGCCGGGGCGCTCCGAGCGGACGGGCCGGGACGGCGGCACCCGCCGTGCCGAGGGCGCGGGGGGTCCGCGGCGCCCCCAGGGGCAGGGGAAGGCCGACGGGCAGCGTGACCGGGGACC
>NZ_BAAAUT010000045.1:0-62428 GCF_039534085.1 Planomonospora alba | reverse complement strand
GTGGGGACGGCGCGGCGCCCGGGTGCGCGCGTTCGGCCGCGACCGGCGGGACCGCGGCCGGGCGCGCCCTTCCCGGGTGCTCAGGGGGCCCAGGGTGAGGTGACGGCCCAGGTCGCGTCGGCCTCGTAGGCCGAGGCGGTGTCCGACGGGTTCGCGCCGTCCCTGCCCGCGATGAAGACGGCGGCGTGGTGGTGCCGGACGTGGTAGCCGGGATAGTTGGCCGACTCCAGCGACACCCCGCCGTCGGACAGGCCCCTGCGGGCGCAGAAGGTGGCGTCGGCGTCGAACAGGGCTGTTCCGTCACGGGCGTCGTGGTGGATGCGGAAGTCGCGGTGGCGCAGGTAGTGGCCGGGGAAGTTCCGCGACTCCAGCGAGTAGCAGGACGGGTCCGACAGGCCCCGCCGTACGGCGAACGTGGCGTCGGCCTTCAGCGGTTCGGGGCTGTCGGCGGCGACGGCCTCGGTGAGGCCCCGGCCGTCCTGGTGCCGCAGGTAGCGGTCCGTGAAACCGGGGGTGACGACGCGCAGCGACACGTTCTGCCCGACGGGCAGCTCCGCGTCGCTGCGCCACCAGGCCGGGGCCTGCTGCCAGCTCGCGTCGTGGTCGAAGCCCGCCCGGGCGTCCCAGGCGTGCCGGCCTCCGGGCCGGGCGACGTACACCCCGGCGTCGCGGTGGCGCAGGTAGTGGCCGGGGAGGTTGAACGACTCGTAGGTGGTCCCGGTGCCGCTGCGGCCCGGCCGGGGGCAGAAGGTGGCGTCGGCGTCGAACCGGGCGGAGCCGTCCCGCGCCTCCGTGCGCACCCGCAAGCCGCGGTGGCGCAGGTAGCCTCCGGCGGAGGCCCGCGACTCGAAGGAGACGCAGGAGGCGTCGGCGAGGCCGGGCGCCGCCCGGAAGGTCGTCTCCTTCTTCAGCGCGTCGCCGCTGCCGGCGTCCACCGCCTCGACGGTGGCCGCCTCGCCGCTCCGGATGTGGTGGCCGGTGCGGCCGGGGGTGGTGGCCCGCAGCGACACGTAGGTGCCCGCCGCCGCGCGGGCGGCCTCCAGCACCTCCAGGTTGGCGGCGCGCACCCGCGCCTCGTCGACCTTGAGCACCCGGCGGTCGTAGGTGTACAGGCCGTTGACCTCGTTCTCCACGTCGACCGGCTGGGTGTAGATCGACGCCGACAGGCCGCGGCCGGCGATGAGGGGTTTCACGGCGCGCGTCACCTGCTCGTAGCGGCGGGTCAGGGTCGCCGCGTCGGGGGTCATCTCGTAGGCGAAGCCCTTGCCCGGCGCCCACTCGTGGCCGTCCACCCGCAGGCCCAGACCGCCGAACTCGCCGAGCACCGCGATGCGGTCCGCGGTGGGCGGGTTGGTGACGCCGGGGCCGACGTAGATGTGGTCGTCGACGACGTCGCCGTTGCCGCCGTCGAACCCGCAGCAGTTGGAGCCGGAGTTGTTGTTGACCAGGCGCGTGGGATCCCAGCTCTTGACGAGGTCGGCGATGCGCGCCGGGTCGTACTCGCCCCAGCCCTCGTTGAACGGGACCCACTGCACGATCGAGGTGATGCCGCGCAGGTTGTCGACCATGCGGTACAGCTCGGCTTCGAAGTTCGCCCGGTCGGCCGCGGACGGGGCGGAACCGGTGCGCATGGACGGCATGTCCTGCCAGACCATCAGGCCGAGCCGGTCGGCCCAGTAGAACCAGCGGGCCGGTTCGACCTTGATGTGCTTGCGCACGGTGTTGAAGCCGAGCGCCTTCTGCCGCTCCAGGTCGAAGCGGAGCGCGGCGTCGGTGGGGGCGGTGGAGATGCCGTCGGGCCAGTACCCCTGATCCAGGGTGCCGAGGTTGAAGACGAACCTGCCGTTGAGGACGGGGCGCAGCACGCCGCCGACCACGGCCTTGCCGATGGAGCGCATCCCGAAGTAGCCGGAGACGGTGTCGCCGCCGCCCCTGCCGGTCAGGGTGACCCGGAGGTCGTAGAGATGGGGGTCGTCCGGGGACCAGAGGCGGGCGTTGGGGATCGGGATGCGCAGGTGGGCGCCGACCCTCCCCTCGGCGGCGGCGATCCGCCGCCCTCCGGACAGCACGACGGCGCGCACGCCCTGACCGGAGACGCCCGCGCCCTTGACCACCAGGTCGAGGACGCCCGCGGCGACGTCCGGGGTGGTGTCGAGCCGGGTGATGCGGGCGGCGTTGGTCGGCTCAAGCCAGACGGTCTGCCAGATGCCGGAGGACGCGGTGTAGAAGATGCCGTCCGGGCGGAGCCGCTGCTTGCCGACCGGCTGGCCGCCGGCGTCGACCGGGGAGTGCACGCCGACGATCAGCTCGTTCGTCCCGCCGTTCAGCGCGGAGGTGATGTCGAAGGTGAAGGGGTCGTAGGCGCCGCTGTGCTCGCCGACCGGGGTGCCGTTGACCCAGACCTTGGCCCGCCAGTTGACCGCGCCGAAGTTGAGCTGGATCCTGCGGCCCTTCCAGGCGGCCGGCACGGTGAAGGTCCGCCGGTAGTACATGTGGTCCTCGTGCCGCTGGACGCCCGAGAGCGCGGACTCGACGGGGTACGGCACGAGCACGGACTCGGCGAGGTCCCTGCCCACGGGCGGGTCGTCGATCGAGGTGGCGCCGGCGAACTGCCACACGCCGTTGAGGTTCTGCCAGTCGGGGCGGACCAGCTGCGGCCGGGGATACTCCGGCAGCGCGTTGTCCGGGGAGACCTGCGCGGTCCAGGGGGTGGTGAGCGGGGGCGTCTGCTGCTGCCGGCCGTCCGCCGCGGCGGGGGCCGCGACGGCCGCCGCGGGCAGCAGGGCCGACAGGAGCAGGATCAGCAGGAGGGAGGTGAGGGGTGGACGGGAGCGGGCCATGTGCTGCCTCCGTGGGGGGTTAGGTGGTGCCGTGCCGTACTCCGCTGAGGATCCGGTGGGTGATGACGACGGCGGCGAGGAACACGCCGCTGACGACCTGCTGGAAGGAGGAGGACAGTCCGGGGATCTGGTTGATCAGGTTCTGGATGACGCCGAGGAGCAGCGCTCCGGCGATCGTGCCGCCGAGGCCGCCGGCGCCGCCGGTGAGCAGGGTGCCGCCGATCACCACGGCCGCGATCACGTCGAGTTCGAGGCCGATGCCGAGGATCGTCACGCCGGAGGACAGCCGGGCGGCGTTGAGTGCCCCGGCCAGGCCGGCGAGCAGCCCGGACATCAGGTAGACCATGATCTTGATGCGGGTCACCGGCACGCCCATGAGGGCGGCGGCGTCCTCGTTGCCGCCGATGGCGTAGACGTTCTGCCCGAAGCCGGTGCGCTGCAGCAGGACCGCCGCGGCGGCCAGGATCACCAGCATGACGAGGAACGGGTGGCCGACTCCGGCCAGCGTGCCCTGGCCGATCGCCGCGAACGCCTCGTCCTCCACCAGGTAGGTGGTGGCGCCCTCGTCGGTCAGCGACAGCATCAGGCCCCGCGCGCCGAGCAGCCCGGCGAGGGTGACGATGAACGGCGCCATCCGGGTCCTGGCGATGATGACTCCCTGGACCAGGCCGAAGAGCCCGCAGACCGCCACCGGCAGCGCCAGCGCGGCGAGCGTGCCGTGGCGGGAGCCGTACGCCGCGAGGACTCCGCCGAGCGCGAAGAGGGAGCCGACGGACAGGTCGATGCCGCCGGAGACGATGACGAAGGTCATGCCGATCGCGATGATCGCCAGGAACGAGGACGCGGTCGCGATGTTGCCGAGGTTGGCCGGCGTGGTGAAGGAGTCGAACGCGAAGGTGCCGGCGGCCAGCAGCGCGCAGAGCACGATGAGGGCGCCGTGCCGCTGGAAGAGGCGCCCCGCGCGCTCGCGGGAGGTCGGTGCGGTCGTCGCCGGCGGGGCCGGCCGGGCGGTCTGTGCGGTCACCGGCGCTCCCGCGCTGCGTAGACGGCCGCGAGGATGATCACGGCCTGGGCCATCTGGGTCCATGACTGGGGAAGGTCGTGCTTGATCAGGGTCGCCTGGAGCAGCTGCATGAGCAGTGCGCCCATCACGGTGCCGAGCACCCGGACGCGGCCGCCGCTCAGCGGGGTGCCGCCGACCACGACCGCGGTGATGGCCGACAGCTCCATGAACAGCCCCAGGGAGGTGGGGTCGCTGGCCTGCAGCCGGGAGGTGGCGAGCACCCCGGCGACCGCGGCGAGCACCCCGGACAGGACGTAGACGGCCAGCAGGACGCGGCGGACCGGCAGGCCGGAGAGCCTGCTGGCCGCGCGGTTGCCGCCGATGGCGACGAGCTGCCGTCCGAAGGTGGTCCGCCGGACGAGGAACGCGACGGCGGCGACCAGGGCGGCGGCGACGGCCACGACGATCGGCACTCCGGCGACCGCCTCGCTGCCGAGCGCGACGAGGGTGGGGTTGGTGAACTCCCGCAACTGCGGGAGGAACACGTTGGCCAGGCCGCGCACCCCCACCAGGAGGGCGAGCGTGGCGACGATCGGCTGCACGCCCACCACCGCCACGAGCGCGCCGCCGGCCGCGCCGACCAGCGCTCCGGCCAGCAGCGCCATGGCGATGGCGGGCAGCGCGCCGTACCCCAGGTAGAGCGCCACGACGGAGGCGGTCAGCGCCATCACCGAGCCGACCGACAGGTCGATGCCCTCCGTGCCGATCACCAGGGCCATGCCGAGCGAGACGATGACGATCGGGGCGACCTGGACGAGCTGGGTGCGGAAGTTGTCGGCGGCCAGGAAGTGCGGGGTGAACACGGCGTTGAAGGCGAACAGCGCGACGACCGCGGCGTACACGCCGTACTCCTGGAGCCAGGCGACCGCTCTGGCCCGGTCGAGCGCGCCCCTCGCAGGGACGGTCTCAGTCATCGTTCTCCCCCGCGATCGCGGCCATGATCTTCTCCTCTGTCACGTCGGGGCCGCTCAGCTCGCCCGCGACGGCCCCGTCGCGCAGCACCACCACGCGCTCCGACCCCTCCACGAGCTCCTCCAGGTCGGAGGAGATGAGCAGCACGGCCAGGCCGCCGGCGGCCAGTTCGTCGATGAGCGCCTGGACCTCGGCCTTGGCGCCGACGTCGATGCCGCGGGTGGGCTCGTCCAGCAGCAGCACCTTGGGGTCCATGGCCAGCCAGCGGGCGAGCAGGACCTTCTGCTGGTTGCCGCCGGACAGCTCGCCGGCGCGCTGTCCGGGACCGGCGGCCTTGATGCGCAGGCGGCGCATGAACGCCGCCACGACGCGGTCGACGTCGGCCTCGGAGACGATCCCGGCGCGGGCCAGGCGCGGCAGGGCGGCCAGCACGATGTTCTCCCGCACGGAGAGGCCGGGCACGATCCCCTCGGCCTTGCGGTCCTCGGGCAGCAGGCTGATCCCGGCCCGGATGGCGGCGTCGACCGAGCCGGCGGGCACCGGCTCGCCGTCCACCTCCACCCGGCCGGAGTCGAGCGGGAGCGCACCGGCGATCGCCTTGGCCGTCTCGCTGCGGCCCGATCCCAGCAGCCCGCCCAGGCCGACGATCTCGCCCGGCCGTACGGCCAGCGACACGCCGTCCAGCACGTGCTCCCGGCGCAGCCCGCCCGCCCGCAGGACGGGGGCCGCGTGCGGGCGGCGCCGCCCGCCGAAGCGGGTCAGCCCCTCCGTCCTCACCTGGTCCGGGTCGCGGCCCAGCATCAGGGAGACCAGCCGCAGCCGTTCCAGTTCCGCCAGCGGCCCGGTGTGCACCCGCCGCCCGTCGCGCAGCACGGTGACGCGGTCGCAGACGCGGTAGAGCTCCTCCAGCCGGTGGCTGACGTAGACCACCGAGCGGCCCTGGGCCTTCAGGTCCGCGATGGCCGCGAACAGCCGGTCCACCTCGCGCGGCTGCAGCGACGAGGTGGGCTCGTCCATGATGACGACCTGCGCGTCGGCCTCGATCGCCCGGGCCAGGGCGACCATCTGCTGGGCGCCCAGGCCGAGTGAGCCGAGGGGCCGGCGCACGTCGGAGCGGATGCCGTACCCGTGCAGGACCCGCGAGGCCCTCTCCCGCATCGCGGTGAAGTCGATGAGGCCGAGGCGGCCCCGGGGTTCGCGGCCGAGGAAGAGGTTGCGCGCCACGCTCATCTGCGGAACGAGGTTGACCTCCTGGTAGATGGTGGTGATCCCGGCGCGCTGGGCCTCCAGCGGACTGCCGAACGCCACCGGCTCGCCGCGGTATCTGACCTGGCCCGCGTCGGGCCGGTAGACCCCGGTCAGCACCTTGATCAGGGTGGACTTGCCGGCGCCGTTCTCCCCGACGAGGGCGTGCACCTCGCCCTGGCCGAGGGCGAAGGAGACGCGGTCGAGGGCCGTGACGCCCGGGAATGCCTTCAGCACGCCGTCTGTCTCGAGCACCGGGGCGGTGACGGGCACGGGGTTCCTTTCCTGCCGTGGGGCACGCGGGCCGCGAGGCGCGCGCCCCGGTCGGGCGCGGTCGGGCCGGGATCAGTAGGCCTGGCCGAGGGAGTCGGCGGCGTTGGCGGCGTCGTACTCGCGGTCGGCGATGACGACCTTCTCCGGGACGGCCTCGCCGTCCAGGAACTTCTGGGCGGTCTCGAAGGCCAGGGCGCCGAAGCGGGGGTTGGACTCGACCACCGCGTACAGCCAGCCGTCGACGATGCCCTGGACCGCGCCGCGGGTGCCGTCGATGGAGACGATCTTGACGTCGCCGGGCTTCTTGCCCGCGCCCTTGAGCGCGGTGACCGCGCCGAGGGCCATCTCGTCGTTCTCGGCGTAGATGCCGTCGATGTCGGGGTTGGACTGGATGAGCTGCTCGGTGACCTGCTGGCCCTTCTCCCGGGCGAACTCGCCGGTCTGCTCGAAGGTGATCTCGATGTCCGGGGCCTTGGCGGCGATCTGCTCCTTGAAGCCCTGCGTCCGCTCGGTGGTGACGTTGTTGCCGGGGGCGCCCAGCAGGATCGCGACCTTGCCCCTGCCGCCCAGCGCCTTGATCATCTGATCGGCGGCCCGCCTGCCCTGCTCGACGAAGTCGGATCCGATGAAGGTCAGGTAGTCGGAGCAGTGCCTGGCGTTGATCTTGCGGTCGATGGTGATGATCGGCACCTTCCTGGCCGCGGCCTGCTGGAGCACCGGCTCCCAGCCGTCGGAGTTGAGCGGGGCGATCACCAGCAGCTGCGCGCCCTGGGCGATGAGCTGCTGAACGTCGCTGATCTGCTTGGAGAACTGCGACTGGGCGTTGGTGGTCTTGAGGTTGGCGATGCCGAGCCTGGCCGCCTCGTCCTTGATCGACTGCGTCTCGGCGATGCGGAACGGGTTGGCCTCCTTCTCCGACTGGGAGAACCCGACCACGGCGGTCTTCAGGTCGAACGCCGCCGTGCCGTACCGCTGGATCGTGCAGCCCGCGCCGGCCGGGCCGGAGGGGGTCGCCACCTGCTGCCGGGCCTGCGAGCCGGAGGAGCCGGGCGTCGCGGCCGTGGGCTCGGCCTTGGCGCAGCCGGAGGCGAGCAGGGCGGCGGCCAGCAGGGCGGCGGCCCGGCCGGAGCGGTGGGCGAGCAGGGACATCGGTCCTCCTGGGGGCGAGGCCATCGGGTGGTGATCAAAGATTGATGGGATTCCGCAACGGGACGGTAAAGAGATGGCCTCGCAACGGTCACGATCGATCTGATTCGATCAGAAAAGTTAGACGTCCGATCAGATGTGATCGCTCACACTTCCGTCCGGGCCCCGCCGCGCCGCGACTCCCTTCCTGCGCAGGGGCGGCGGGACGCACCGGGAGCCGTCATCCATCCGTAACGCGGATTCTTTATGATCGAAGCCGATCAGCACTAGTCTCAGGGCGGGCGGACAGGTGACGGACGGGAAGACCCACGACGCGGCCGAGAGCGCCCGGCCGCTGTTCGCCGCCGAGCGGCGCCAGCGCATCCTCGACCTCGTACGCGCCAACGGCGCCGTCTCCCTGCGCGACCTCGCCCGGGCCGTCGGCTCCTCGGAGGTCACCGTCCGCCGGGACGTGCGGATCCTGGAGGGCGAGGGCCTCCTCGACCGCCACCACGGCGGGGCCACCCTGCCGGGGGAGCTCTCCCGGGAGCCGACCTACCTGCAGAAGGCCCAGCTGTCCGGCACGGAGAAGACGGCCATCGCCGACCTCGCCGCCTCCCTGGTCGAGGACGGCGACGCCATCGCCGTCGGCGCCGGGACCACCACCCAGGCCTTCGCCCGCCGGCTGGCCAGGCACACCGAGCTGGCCGTCGTCACCAACTCGCTGCTGGTCGCCCAGGCGCTCGCCGACTGCCCGCGCATCGAGGTGGTGCTGACCGGAGGCACACTGCGCGGCTCGATCCACGCGCTCGTCGGCAGTTCCGCCGAGCACGCGCTCGCCGGGCTGCGGGTGCGGCGCGCCTTCGTCTCGGGCAACGGGTTGACCGCCGAGCGCGGCCTGTCCACGCCCAACCTCCAGGTCGCCGGGGTCGACCGGGCGATCGCACGGGCCGCAGAGGAGGTCGTCGTGCTCGCCGACCACACCAAGATCGGTGTCGACACCATGGTCCAGACCGTGCCCACCGAGGAGATCGCGCACCTGGTCACCGACGACGAGGCCCCGACGGAGATCCTGGACGACCTCGCCTCCCGCGGGGTGCGGCTGCACGTCGCCCGCGGCTGAGGCCGCCCCCGGAGGCCCGCAGCGGCCGGTGGATGTCCGACTGCGATCGATGACGTTTCACTTCTTTACGGAATCGTTTCTTTTCTCGGTCATCATCGGGACATGCTCCCGGGCGATCCACGGAGGGTCATATGGCAGCCGCCATTCGGGCCGTCGAAGCGGCGGGCATCGTCAAGGGCTTCCCCGGTGTCCGGGCACTCGACCACGTGTCCTTCACGCTCGCCGCGGGCGAGGTCCACGCCCTCGTCGGGGAGAACGGCGCCGGCAAGTCCACCCTGGTCAAGGTGCTGACCGGCGTCCACCGGCCGGACGCCGGGCGGCTGCGCCTGCACGGCAGGGAGGTGCGGTTCGCCGGTCCCCCGGAGGCCCGGCGCGCCGGGATCTCCACCGTCCACCAGGAGGGCAACCTCGTCCCCAGCATGAGCGTGGCGCGCAACCTCTTCCTCGGCCGCGAGCCCAGGAACCGCTTCGGGCTCATCGACCTCGCCCGCGCGAGACTGCTGGCCGAGGAGATCCTGCTCGGGTACGGCCTGCGCCTGGACGCGCGCCGGCCGCTCGGCTCGTTCGGACCGGGGACGCAGCAGTTGGTGGCCCTGGCCCGGGCCGTCCAGGCGGACGCGCGGGTGGTGGTGCTGGACGAGCCCGCCTCGTCGCTGGAGGCCCGGGAGGCGGAGACCCTCTTCGAGGTGATCGCGCGGCTGCGGGCCGAGGGCCGGGCGGTGCTCTACGTCAGCCACCGGCTGGACGAGGTCTACCGGATCTGCGACCGGGTCACCGTGCTGCGCGACGGCCGCGTGGTGCACACCGGCCCGGTCACCGGGCTCGACCGGCTCCGCCTGGTCTCGCTGATGCTCGGCCGCAGAGCGGCCGAGATCGCGGAGCAGGGGGTGAGCGCCTTCGCCGGCTCCCATCCCGAACCGGCCGACGCCCCGCTCCTGCGCGTCACCGGCCTGGTCAAGGAGCCCGTCCTGAAGGGGGTCTCCCTGGCCGTCCGCCCGGGCGAGGTCGTCGGCCTGGGCGGGCTGATCGGCTCGGGGCGCAGCGAGACCGCCCGCGCCATCGCGGGCGCCCTCCCCCCGGACTCCGGCAGCGTGACGGTCGCCGGCCTGCCCGTGCGCGGCCGCACGGTCCGCGGCGCGATCCGCGCGGGCATCGGCATGCTGCCGGAGGACCGCGCGGCCGAGGGGCTGATCCCCTCGCTCTCGGTCAGGGAGAACATCGCGCTCGCGGCGCTGCCCCGGCTCTCGCGGGCCGGCATCGTCTCCGACAGGAGGATCGACCGGATCGTCGAGACCTTCATCAGGCGGCTCGGCATCAAGGCCACCGGCCCCGGACAGCGCGCCGGCGAGCTGTCCGGCGGCAACCAGCAGAAGGTCCTGCTCGCCCGCTGGCTGGCCATGAGCCCCAAGGTGCTGCTGCTGGACGAGCCCACCCGCGGCATCGACGTCGGCGCCAAGGCCGAGATCCAGGCGCTCATCGACGAACTGGCCGTCGACGGCCTGGCCGTGCTGCTCATCTCCTCCGACCTGGAGGAGCTCGTGGAGGGCTCCGACCGCATCGTGGTGCTGCGCGACGGGGCCGTCGCGGCCGAACTCAACGGCCCCGACGTCACCGCCGGGCTGATCATGCGGGCGATGGCGGCCCACTCCCCCGCCCCGGTGCCGTCCGGCGGAGCCTAGGTCCGTGCCGGGCCCGGCGCCGCCGGCCGGTCCCAGATGTGCCGGGCCCGGCGCCGCCGGCGGAGCGGCGCCTACTCCTCCTCGGCGAAGACGACCTCGCGGCGCCTGCGGACCGCCGGGAGGACGGTCACGACGATCGCCGCCGCGGCCAGGGCCAGGAGCACCGCGGAGATCGGCCGGGTCAGGAAGACCGACGCGTCGCCGCGGGAGATGATGAGCGCCCGCCGCAGGTTCTCCTCGAGCAGGGGCCCGAGGACGAAGCCGAGCAGCAGCGGCGCCGGCTCGCAGCCGCACTTGATCAGGACGTAGCCCAGGATCCCGAAGAAGACGATCGCGTGGACGTCGTAGGCGTTGAAGCCCAGGGAGTAGGTGCCGATCGCGGCGAACAGGATGATCATCGGGAACAGCACCTGGTACGGGACGCGCAGCATGCGCACCCAGAAGCCGATCAGCGGCAGGTTCAGCAGGACGAGCAGCACGTTGCCGATCCACATCGACGCGATCAGGCCCCAGAACAGCACCGGTTCGTCGGTGATGACGTTCGGGCCGGGGGTGATGCCGTGCACGATGAACGCGCCGACCATCAGCGCCATGACCGGGTGGGCGGGCAGGCCCAGGGTGAGCAGCGGGATGAACGACGTCTGCGCCGCGGCGTTGTTCGCCGACTCGGGGCCGGCGACGCCCTCGATCGCGCCGTGCCCGAACTCCTGCCGCCGCTTCGAGATCCGCTTCTCGACGGCGTAGGAGGTGAACGAGGCCAGCACGTGGCCGCCGCCGGGCAGCACGCCGAGCGCGGCGCCGAGACCGGTGCCCCGCAGGATCGGGCCGACGATCCTGCGCCGGTCCTCGCGGGTCGGCCACAGGCCCTTCACCTCGCCGACGACCGCCGTGCGGGTCCGCTCGCCCTCCAGGTTGCGCAGGATCTCGGCCACCCCGAACACGCCGACGGCCACCGACACGAAGTCGATGCCGCCGTACAGCTCGCGCCGGTCGAACACGAACCGGGGCGTGCCGGTGTAGATGTCCTGGCCGACCGTGCCGAACAGGACCCCGAGCGCGATCATCGCCAGTGCCTTGAGCGCCTCGCCGCGTGCCAGCGCGATCGACACGATCAGGCCGAGCAGCACCAGCGAGAAGTACTCGGCCGGGCCGAAGCGCAGGGCGACGCGGGCCAGGGGCGGGGCCGCGACGGCCAGCACGACGGTGGCCGCCGTCCCCGCGACGAAGGACCCGATCGCGGCGGTGGCCAGTGCCGCGCCGGCCCGGCCCCGCCGGGCCATCTCGTGCCCGTCCAGCGCGGTGACCGCCGCCGACGACTCGCCCGGCAGGTTGATCAGGATGGCGGTCGTCGAGCCGCCGTACTGCGCGCCGTAGTAGATGCCGGCCAGCATGATCAGCGCCGTCACCGGCTCGAAGCCGAACGTGATCGGCAGCAGCATCGCCACCGTCGCCGTCGGCCCGATGCCCGGCAGCACGCCGACCGCCGTCCCGAGCAGCACCCCCGCGAAGCAGTAGAGGACGTTCTGGGCCAGCAGCGCGGTCGAGAGGCCCAGGGCGAGGTTGTCGAGGAGTTCCATGCCGCACTCCGGATCCCGGTCAGAGCCCCAGCCACGGACCCCACAGGGGGATCCGCAGCTGAAGCCCGACGACGAAGATGAGCGTGGCCGCCGCGGTCAGGCCGGCGGCCACGGCCGCGGCAGCGAGCGGCCGTACGCGCCTGGCGGCCAGCGTGGTGAGCAGGGCGGTCACCGCCGACGTCGGCACGAATCCGAGGCCCCGCACGGTGGATCCGAAGAACAGGACCGCGAGCACGATGACGGCGACCGCGCGCCAGGGGACCGGCCCGAACGCGGCCACCCCGCCGGCGACGAGCCCCTTGACGACGATCGCCAGGCCCAGGGCGGCCGTGATCGCGCCGACCAGCAGCGGGAAGGCGCCGGGGCCCATCCGCAGCGGGGTGCCCAGCTCGTGACCGAGCGACCCCGCCGCGAACGCGCCACCGATCAGGACGAAGATCCCTCCGGCGAGGACGTCGGGGAGGGAGCGGCGGCGCTCCACCTCAGGAGGCCTTGACGCCGGCGTCGGCGATGACCTTCGCCCAGGTGCCGAGCTGTTCTTCGAGCTTGGCCCGGTGCGCCTGCGGCGTCGCGTCCCCGGCCGGGACCGGCGCGGTGCCGAGCTCGGCCATCTGGTCGACGATCTTCTGGTCGGCCAGCGCCGCCTGCAGCGCCTCGGACAGCTTCCGCACGACGTCCTGCGGCGTGCCCACCGGGACGTAGAGGCCGTGCCACACGCTGACCTGGAGCCCGGGCAGCCCGGCCTCGGCCGTGGTGGGCAGGTCGGGCAGGCTCTCGACCCGCTCCGGAGTGGTGACCGCGTACGCCTTCACCTCGCCCGCGGAGATCTGGCCGCTGGTGTTGGTCGTCTGGTCGCACATGAAGTCGACCTGGCCGCCGACGAGGTCGGTCAGCGCGGGGCCGGTGCCCTCGTACGGGACCTCCTGGAGCTTGACGCCGGCGGCGGTCTGGAACAGCAGGCCGCACAGGTGGGACGCGGCGCCGATGCCGGCGTTGGCCAGCGTGACCTCGCCGGCGTTCGCCTTCACGTGGGCCACGAGGTCCTTCAGGGTCGCGGGCGCGAAGTCCTTGCGGGCGACGACCGTCATCGGCACCTCGGTGACGAGCCCGACCGTCTCGAAGCTCTCCAGCGGCTTGTAGCCCAGGTCCCGGTAGAGGGCGGGCGCCGTCGACATGCCGATGTGGTGCATGAGCACGGTGTAGCCGTCGGGCTTCGCCCGCGCCACCTGGCCGGCGCCGACCGTGCCGCCGGCGCCCTCGACGTTCTGGACGACGATCTCGCCGCCGAGCGCGGCCGCCATCGGCTCGGCGATCATGCGGGTGACGGTGTCCGTCGGGCCGCCCGCGCTGAACGGCACGACGAACGTGATGTTCCGGTCAGGGTAGCCGCCGGGGGCGCCTCCGCCGGAGGCGCCCCCGTTGCCGGAGCAGGCGGCGGCGAGCGAAACGACGCCGATCGCGGCGATCACCCGCGCCACGGCCCGGTGCCTGCTGGTCGTTCTCATGTCGCGACCTCCTCGTCAGCGCCTCCGCATCCGTCGGTGCGTGCGCCGCCTCAGTCTCGGCCGACGGGGGCGCGGATGGTGTCAGGGAAATCCCAAGGAATGCACCGGACGTCAGGGAGATCCCAAGAACTGAGGGCTGACACGGGTGTCCGTCCCGGTCTTAGAATCCGGTATGCGGATCACCATCATCGAGGACGACGACCGCGTGGCGCGGGGTCTGGTGACCGTCCTGTCCCACGCGGGGTTCGAGGTCCACCGCCTGTCCACCGCCGTCGAGGCCGTGCACGCCACCCCGTCCGACGTGGTCCTCGTCGACCTGAACCTGCCCGACGGCGACGGGCTCGACGTGATCCGCAGGCTGCGCGACCGCCCGGAGACCGCCGTCATCGCCGTGACGGCCCGCTCGGAGGAGCACGAGCGGGTCCGCGGCCTGCGCGCCGGTGCCGACGACTACATCGTCAAGCCGTTCGGCGTCCCGGAGCTGCTGGCCCGGATCGACGCCGTCCTGCGGCGCACCCGCGCGGCGCGTGCCCTGAGCCCCCCGGACGAGCCGCTCGTCCTCGGCCCGGTGCGGATCGGCGTCGGCACCCGCGAGGTCACCGTCGGCGGCGCGCCCGCGGCACTGACCCGCAAGGAGTTCGAGCTGCTCCTGCTGCTGGCCCGGCGGGCGCCGAACGTGGTCAGCCGCGACGTCATCCTCGACCAGATCTGGGGCGCGACCTGGGAGTCGTCGAGCCGCACCCTGGACACCCACATCGCGGCGCTGCGGCACAAGCTCGGTCCGGCCGTGCCCATCCGCACGATCCACGGGGTCGGCTACCGGCTCCTGGCCGACCGGCCGGAGCCGACCGGCTGACGTGCCGTGCACCGCCGCCTGCTCGTCGTCCTGGTGCCCCTCGCGGTGCTGCTCGTCGCGGCGCTCGGGGTGCCGCTCGGCGTCTCCGTGGCCGAGCGGGAGATGCAGGAGACGTACGTCGATCGGCTCAACGACGTCGGCCGGTTCGCGTCACTGGCCAGGACCGCGCTGTCGACCGGGCGGACCGGGGCGTTCCAGCAGGAGCTGACGCGCTACCACGAGCTGTACGGCATCCCGGTCGCGGTGGTCGACACCTCGGGCGCGGTGCTGCTCGGACCGGCGGACGCCTACCGCCGGGCCGCGCAGGACGAGCCGGCGCTGCCCCGGATCGTGACCGCGGCGCTGGCGGGGACGCGGCCCGAGCCGTCCGCGCACTGGGCGCCGTGGGACGACTCCGCGCTCGTGGTCGCCGAGCCGGTGGGGCGCGACAGCGAGGTCGCCGCCGCCGTCGTGACGATCTCCGACCTGTCGCGGACGCGCCGGCGCATCCTCGTGCGCTGGGCCCGGCTCGCTGGCCTCGGGCTGCTGCCGCTGGCCGCGCTGGTGGCCGTCGCCTGGCCGGTGTCGGCGTGGGTGCTGCGGCCGGTGCGGGAGCTGGACGCGGCGAGCTCGCGGATCTCCCGGGGCGACCTCACGATCCGGGCGGACGCCGAGGCCGGGCCGGTCGAGTTGCGGCGGCTGGCGGAGTCGTTCAACACCATGATGGACGCGGTCGAGAACGCCGTGCGGCGGCAGCGGGCGTTCGTGTCCGACGCCTCGCACCAGTTGCGCAACCCGCTGACCAGCCTCCGGCTCGCGGTGGAGAGCCTGGAGCCGCACCTGCGCGCCACCGGTGACGGACGGCAGGTGTACGACGTCGCCGTCGACGAGCTGAAGGCGATGCAGCGGCTGCTGAACTCGCTGCAGGCCAGCGCGCGGATGGAGAGCATCCGGACGGCCTCACCGGTGGATCTCGACGCGGTGCTGGCGACCCGGGTGGAGCGGTGGCGGGCGTTGACGGCGGCGGCGGGGCAGAGGCTGGCGGTCGACGTGCCGCCGGGGCTGCGGTTGCTGGAGCCGACGGGCGGCCTGGGCGGCATCCTGGACGAGCTGGTCAGCAACGCGCTGCGGCTGTCGGGGGCGCAGGTGGTGGAGGTGAGCGCCCGGGTCGTCCCCGGTGGCGCGGGCGCCGGGCACGGCGCCGCCGCCACGGGCGGAGACGGGGCTGGAGACGTGGCCGGGGACATGGCCGGGGACATGGCCGAGATCGCCGTCCGCGATGACGGCCAGGGGATCGACGCGTCCGACAGGGCCCGGGCGCTGCAGCGGTTCTGGCGGTCGCCGCGGCACCAGAACGTGCCCGGCACCGGCCTGGGACTGGCGATCTGCGCCGACCTGGTCGGGGCGGCCGGGGGCGGGCTGCGGTTGGAGGAGGGACTGCCGCGCCCGGACGGGTCCGGGCGCGGATTCGCCGCGGTGGTCGCGCTGCCGCTCGTCCCCCGGGCCGCGTCGCCGTCCGGCGCGCCGGATCCCTCACCGGTCTGAGGACCCGGGGGCTCCACCGCCGTCCCGCCGCCCCGCGGTCCCGCCACCCGCCGCCGCCCCGCGGTCCCGCCACCCGCCGCCGCCCCGCGGTCCCGCCGCCGGCCGGTCGTCGTCCCGGCTCGGCTCCCGGGTCAGCGCTTGTGGTCGCGGAACCAGGCGGCCGCGCCCGGATGGAGCGGGATCGACGCGGTGGAGATCCCGGTGCGCACGTTGATCCGCCACGCCTCGGGAACGGCTTCGGCGTCGTCGCGGCCGGCGGAGGCGACGGTGCCGGTGTGCGTGAAGACGGCACCGGTGACGGCGTGGACCAGGTCGCCGGGCAGGTCGTCGCGGACGAGGAGCACGTTCGGCACGGCCACGGTGCGGGTCGCCCGGACGCCGGCGTAGGCGGTCGCGGGGATCACGGCCGGCGCGTAGGGACCCGGGAACGCCGTGAGGAGCGCGTCCGCCTGCGCGTCCAGCGGGATGAGCCGGATCGGGTGCCGCTGCGCCAGCGCCGTGATGGCGGGGGTCGGGACGCCGGTCAGGGAGAACATCGCGTCGATCCCGCCGTCCCGCAGCGCCGCCGCCGATTCGGCCTGGCTGAGGTAGCGGCCGTCGGCGCTCACCCGGCCGAGCTCCAGGACCCGCAGCGACGTGAACTCGGTGCCCGAGCCGCGGGCGCCGAGGGACACGCGCCTGCCCCGCAGGTCCCGGAACTCCTCGATCGCCGAACCGGCCATGACCAGCAGGTGCAGATGGCTGTCGTAGAGCCGGCAGATCGCCGAGAGCCCCGCGGGCGCACTGCCGTCGGCCGTGATCAGCGCGTCCAGGCTCGTCAGCCCGAGGTGCGCCTCGCCGTCCCGCAGCATCCGGATGTTGTCCGCGGACGCCCCGCTCGGCACGGTGGTCACCGTGACGCCCGGCACCTGCTCGGAGATGTGTCCGGCCAGCGAGCCGCCGACGCGCCGGTACACCGCCCCCGCCGGACCGGTGGCCAGTCTCAGGTGGACCGGGCCGGCCTCGGACCGCCGGGAGCAGCCGGCGAGCAGCCCTCCGGCGGCCAGGAGCACCGCCCGCCGGCTGATCCGCGGCTCCGGGTTCGGCACCATGCCGGGATGATACGGACGGCGGCCGCCGGCCGCACCGGGGCGCGGGCGTCCCGCCGGCGCGCTCCGCCCCGCGCCGGCCCCCGCCGGCGGCGCGGACGGCCCCGCGCCGGAGGCGCACGCGTCTCCTCGGCCCCCGGAGCGCTCGCCCCCTGCCGATCACGGACCGGACCGGTCGAGGGAGAGCGGGAAGGAGACCGGGCCGCCGGGGGTGCGGACGGTCACCCGGCCGCCGGAGCAGGTGATCCCGGGGTCGCCGGTGCCGGGGACGACCAGGGTCAGCACGGAGCGCGCCGGAGGCGACAGGACCGTCGCCGACCGCGCCGTCCTGAGGTGGCCGGTCGCGATCTCCTGGACCTCCACCTCCTGGCCGTCGAGCGGCAGCCCCGAGGCCGGATGGAGCTGGACCAGCGTCACCCGCCGTTCCCCGTCGGCCAGCACGACCCTGCCGGCGCGGACGGAGACCGCGGTGAGCGACGGGTCGAAGTGCCAGAGACTGCGCAGCACCGACCCCGCCGGGACCTCGTCCAGCACGGCCATCAGGTCGGCGCCGTGGCAGACCAGCACCGAGCGGGTACGGCGGACGCCGTAGGCGTCGTCGGCGAGCCGGAAGCACTGCCGCTCCGGACCGACGGACGCGCTCACCAGGCGCGTCGCCGTACCCTCCCGGAACGTCGCGCCCGGCACGACCGGGACGTTGTGCGCCTCGGGCGAGGCCGTCCACCGCTGGTACGGCGTGCGCTCGTAGGAGTGGAAGCCCGCCTCGACGAGGACGGCCCGGCCCTGGGCGTGGTAGGTGAGGCCCAGGTGGTCCTCGTGGCCGTGCAGCCTGCGGCCGGGGCCGAACCTGATCGAGTAGTACGCCGAGGACGGGTCGTCCCAGGCGGTCCTGGCGAAGACGTAGCCGGCGTCGAACACCTTCACCGTCTCCCTCTGGGCGGGGATGCCCGCCGGGCGCACGCCCGCCGGGCCGTCGCCGATCGGCACCAGGCGGCCGTCGGGCTGGGTGGCGTGGGCGATGTAGGACTCCAGCGACGCGCGCCGCGCGGCCAGGCCGGCCGGGACGTCGAGCCCGCACGCGGCGATGGTCTCCAGCGCGGCCCCCAGCCGCCGGTGCACGTAGAGGCCGTACCGCGGCGCCTGCTCGTGCAGCGCGCCCTGCCCGTCGATCGCGATCAGCGCCGAGGCCGTCATCCGCCGGACGGCCAGCTCCTGCCAGGGCCGGTGGCCGAGGCGGCGGCCGATCGTCAGCAGCGCGATGTCCTGGTCCAGGCCGTGGTTGTGGCCCTGGCGGTAGCGCGCCGGATCGGCCAGGACCCGTCCGTGCTCGGCCAGGCTCCGGAGCAGCCAGGCGGCGCGCACGTGCGCGCTGAGGCAGACCAGGGCCGGGCCGCGCAGCGCGACCGGGTGCTCGGCCCAGGCCCACGGGCTGACCCCGGTGCCGCCTTCGGGGTTGTTTCGCACCCAGTCCTCGGCGATCGCGGCGGCGCGGTCGAGGAACTCCCGGTTCCCCGAGCGCTCGTACTCCACGACCAGGCTGCCCATCCAGCGCAGCGCGTGCAGGTTGAGCGCCCAGGACCTGCTCCGGTGCGGGTCGAGGTGCCAGTCGATCGCGCCCGTGCCGAGTTCGACGGGCGGGAGACCGGAGAACGCGACCCGGCCCCGCAGGACCTCGGAGACCTCCACCGCGGGGAATCCGCCGGGCACGCAGACGGCCGGGCCCTCGCCCGATGGGAGGGGCGGTACGGCGCGCCGCTCCCCGAGGGCCCGCGTGGCGGCCCGCCGCAGGAGGGCCGCGCCCGCACGGCGCAGCCGCGCCGGTGCGGCGGGCCGGTGCGCTGCGGGGCCGGACGCCGCGCTGACGTGGTTGAACAAGTGCTTGCTCCGATCAATGGTATGGGCGGCTCCGCGCGCCCCGGGTCGCACCCGCGAGCGTGCCCACGGGTCACGCCCACGGGTCGCACCCGCGGGCGTGACCGCGGTCGCCGAAGACCCACGCGGCGGTTCGCCGGAGACCCGAACGGGCGGTTCGGCGGAGAGACCGCGTGGCGGACCCGGGACGGTCCGGAGGACCGCCCGGCGCGGCCGGTTACGGGAGGCCGGGGGCGGCCGGTTCGTCGTCGGTCCAGCCCGCCTCGAGGACCAGTTCGACCTGGTCGCCTCCGGCTTCGGACAGGCCCGTGGCGGTGGAGGAGAGCACCTGCGAGTCGCCGGGATCGATGATCAGTGTCCGCCGGACGGAGGGGGTGGTCCGCAGGGTGAAGGAGAACGCGGCGCCCGTGCGGCCCAGCTCGTCCGCGGCCTCGCCCAGATAGCGGACGTTCGGCAGCTCCGCCAGGGCCCGGTAGGCGGCCGCCCGCACGGCGGGCGGTGACGGCTTGCTCCACAGCAGGCCGCTGAGCGCGTCGGCGACGACACCGTCGGGCGAGCCGCCGGCGGAGGCGCCGCCCGCCTCCTGCTCGCGCACCACCCGGCTCACCCGGTCCTTCAGCGCGGCGGCCTCGGTCGGCAGCCCCTGGATCTGCTCGAAGGTCATCGCGCGGCCGGCCATGCTGAACGGCACCTTGCCCGTGGCCGCCGTGAGGCGCCCCTCCTCCGGCGAGGTGGACAGCACGCGTCCCCGGCTCGACCACTCGGCGGGCGAGCCGTCGCGCCGCCAGGCGTCCTCGTCGGCCTTGCTCGCCGGGCGCGCCCCCAGCGCCCGGGAACCGGACCAGACCCGGCCGTCCCTGGCCACCCACTGCTCGGTGATCCGCGACTCCACCAGCCGGTAGCGGTTCTCGCCCCGGCCGAGCGGCTCGGGATGCACCTGCCGGTGCAGCTTCCTGACCCTCCAGTACGCGCCGGTCTCCTCGGGTTCGGAGGCGGCCGTGCTCGCCGCCGCCAGCAGGATCGACCGTCCGGAGACCGCCGAGACCCGGCCCGGCGCCCCCGGCTCACCGGCCGTCGTCCCCACGACCGCCACCGCCGCCGCCATCGCCACGGCGGTGAGCGCGGCCGCGGCCACCGCCCCCGACGGCCTCGGACGCCACCGCCCCGGCCCGGCCCCCAGGCGCGTCCAGAATCCGGCTCCCGGGCGCCGGCCGGCCCCGGCCGCCAGGTGGTCGCGGACTCCGTCCTCCACCCGGACGCGCACCCTGGCCGCGGCGAACGGGTCGGCCTGCGGCTCGCCGTACAGCTCGCGGAGCGTCCTCAGGTCATCCACGGCCGGCCTCCTCGGGGTCGAGCATCGGGTTGCCGCCGCCCAGCGCGGCACGCAGCTTCTTCCTGGCCCGGCTCAGCCGGGATCCCACGGTCCCGTACGGGATGCCCAGGGCGGTGGCGACCTCCTCGTGGCTCAGCCCGGCCAGGGCGACCAGCAGCAGGACGTCGCGGTCGCGCCGGTGGAGACCGGCCACCGCCGCCGCGAGCTCCGGCCGCAGGCTCTGCGCGCTGACCCGTGCGGCGACGCGCTCGTCGTGCCCGGGAGCGTCGACGTCCGAGCCGTAGCGCCCGAGCGCGCGCAGTGTGCGCACCTCCAGCCGGCGGTGCCTGCCGACGAGGTTGGTGGCGATGCCGTACAGCCACGCCCGCACGCTCGCCCGCGACGGGTCGTAGGAGTCCCGCTTGCGGAACGCGGTGAGGAAGGTCTCGGCGACGACGTCCTCGGCGTGGTCGGGACCGAGCCGCTGGGCGACGTAGCGGTGGATCTCCGCGAAGCAGGCGTCGAAGACCGCGCCGAACGCCTCCGGGTCGTCGAGGGAGAGCGGACCGGCCCCGGCGTCCTCTGCGGGCGGGATCGGCTCGGTCCCCTCCGGAGACAGGGCGATCCGGGGCAGTGCGGTCATGATGGTCTCCCCGGCATGTTCATCCTTCCGGGATCGATCGGACGGTCGCTTCTTATCGCCCGATCCCCCGGTCCGCTTTCACGGTCGCCGATGTGGCGTGCGTCACTCTCCCGGACCGCGCCCCGGGCACACGCCATCCCCGGACATCGGCACATGAGAACAGCATTCAGGAAAAGGCAGGATATTCAGATGTGAGACGTCCTGGCCGAGGCGACCGACAAGCACCCGGCGCAGGTGCAGGTCTACAACGAGGACACGGTCGTCGGCTACCGGGCGAAGGTGACGTTCTCCGGTGCGCTTCCGCAGCGCCGCGTCAACGAACTCCTGGGCAGGGTGCAGAAGCTCCGGGACGCGGTGAAGTACGCCCGCGAGGAGGCCAACGGCATCGAGGTCACCGACCGGCGGATCGCCGAGACCGTCTTCGGCTACCTGCTCGGGTAGCCTCACGAACCCCCATCCCCGGCGGATGGGCGCGCGAGGAGCGCAAGCTGAAACCGAACGTCAGCCTGGACGACGGCGGCAGTGGAGGTTCGATCCCTCCCCCGGGCACGAACGGGCCCGGGGGGCCCAACCGGCAGAGGCAGCCGATCGAACTCAGACTCTCGCTCCGGATTCAGCATCGCCGTCGAGCGTCAGATCGACCGGGGTGGACTGTGATCGTTGAGGTGCCGGTCCGGGTCCGGCCCGGTGCTCTGCCGTGCGCCGGTGGTTCAGCGGCAGAGCGCGACGCCGTCACGACTGATCCACTCTCTTGAACGCCGCTGACGCCGGAACATGGCGGCTCCCCAGCCCCCCGGGGACATGGACAGGCACCCGGGGGTCGCTCCTTTCCCGGCGCGGCCCGACGGCGGTCCGGTCCGCGCGCTCCCCGGTGCGGGCGGACCCAGAGCCCCGTCCGGGCGGCCGGGATCAGGTCTCAGGGCGCCGGTCCGGGCGGCCCGGGCTCAGGCCGCCCGGACCGGCCTCTACCGGTGCGATCGGTCCGGCGGCGCCCCGCCGAGTCCGGCGCGCTCGACCCGGACGGATGAATTCCCGGTGACCGCGGTCTTGCCAACCTGACGGACACCCGCCTATTCTCGCCGTCGGAAAACGCTTTCCTGACCCGGAGTGACCGGGCCTGTGAAGGCGGAGCCCGCGGCGCCTGCAGCTACTCCGTGTATGAGCCGCTGAGCCGCCACCGATCCGGCGCGGGGACTTCGTCCAGCATGCCGACGCGCCACGGAACGAAGGGTGCACGCCATGACCGAGACGTATCGCGCCATCCATCGCGGCCCCGACGGCGACGGCCTCTCGTGACGGGTGGCGGGACCGCCGACCCGGCCCGCATCGACGAGAACGACCGCATCCGCACCGACCGGCGACCTGCCCGGCGACCTGCCCGGCGACAGGCCGGCGGCCCCGACGGCCCGCCGGGACGACCACGGCATGCAGCAGCGGAACCCGGCACTCGACGACGAAAGAAGGCAAGGATGAGACGACGACTCTATGCGGCGCTGGCCACGACGGCCGTTGTGGCCGCGACCGGTACGGCCCTGTCGGCACCCGCGGCGTCGGCGGCGGCCGGCGGCGCCACCGGCTACGCGACCCAGAACGGCGGGACCACCGGCGGCGCGGGCGGGCAGCGGGTGCGGGCCACCACGGGGACCGCGATCCACGCGGCCCTGTGCAACCGGGCCAGCAGCAGCACCCCGATCATCATCGAGGTCGAGGGGACCATCAACCACGGCAACACCGGCAAGGTGTCGGGCAGCAGCTGCAACACCGCCGCCGGTGTGATCGAGCTCAAGCAGATCAGCAACGTCACGATCGTCGGCGTCGGCGGCGGAGCCGTCTTCGACCAGGTGGGCATCCACATCCGCGACTCCAACAACATCATCATCCAGAACGTGACCGTCCGGAACGTCAAGAAGTCGGGCTCACCCACGTCCAACGGCGGCGACGCCATCGGCATGGAGAGCACGGTCCGCAACGTCTGGGTCGACCACGTCACCCTGGAGGCGTCGGGCGGGGAGTCGGAGGGCTTCGACGGCCTGTTCGACATGAAGGACAACGTCCAGTACGTGACCCTGTCCTACAGCATCCTGCGCAACTCCGGCCGCGGCGGCCTCGTCGGGTCCAGCGAGAGCGACCGCTCGAACGGCTTCATCACCTACCACCACAACCTGTACGAGAACATCGACTCCCGTACGCCCCTGCTGCGCGGCGGCATCGCCCACATCTACAACAACCACTACGTGAAGCTCAACGAGTCCGGCATCAACTCCCGGGCCGGGGCGCGCGCCAAGGTGGACAACAACTACTTCAAGAACTCCAAGGACGTCCTCGGCACCTTCTACACCGACGAGGCCGGCTACTGGCAGGTCAGCGGCAACATCTTCGACAACGTGACCTGGTCCAGCCCCAGCGGCGACAACAAGCCCGCCGGCCCCAACCCGCAGTCCAACACCACCGTCAGCATCCCCTACTCCTACAGCCTCGACGCGGCCGGCTGCGTGCCGAGCATCGTGAGCCAGACGGCGGGCGCCGGCAAGGGGCTGAAGGTGTCGGACGGCAGCTGCTCGCCGCAGACGCCGGACCCCACCCCCACCGCCACCCCCACGTCCACCCCGACCTCCACCCCCACGTCGACGCCGACCTCCACCCCCACGTCGACGCCGACCCAGCCGAGCGGGACCAACCTCAGCATCGGGGCCGGCTCCGACGGCTCCAGCAAGGCCAGTGGGACGAGCTACGGCAACGTGCGGGACGGCGACCTGAGCACCTACTGGTCGCCGGCCGGCTCGACCGGCTCCATCTCGATCAAGTGGGGCTCCGCCACCGCGGTGTCCAAGATCAACATCCGTGAGGCGTCGGGCTCCGCGGGCAGCATCAAGACCTGGCGGGTCCTCAACGGCGACACCGGCGCCGTGCTGACCTCCGGCAGCGGGGCCGGCGTCATCACCTTCCCCCGGACCTCGCTGCGCAAGATCACCTTCGAGATCACCGGCTCGACCGGCACGCCCAAGGTCGCCGAGTACGAGACGTACGCCGGATAGCCGTACGGTCCCGCCGTCCGCCCGGAACCGGCGCACCCCCGGTCCGCCGGGCGGCGGGAACGCCTCCGGCCCCGGCGCCGCGACCGCCGTACGGCGCCGGCCACCCGGGGCCGGGGGCGGTCGGATCGGACGGCTCCCCGGCCCCGGGCCGCCGAGGCCCCGCCCACGGCACCGCCCCCGGAACCCCCGCATGATCCGCGGCCTCGCCGGAGCGAACTTTCGCGGCCCGTCCTCCGTCGAACCGGTGTACGGCCCACCATCCAACGGAGGAAACATGACGAAGCACACGACCGCCCGGCGCCTGAGCCACGCGGCACTGGCCGCGGCCCTGTCAGGGACCGCGCTGCTGTACGGCGCCGCGCCCGCGGCGGTCGCGGAGTCCGCGGCGGACCGGACCGCGGCCCGGGTGAAGGGCACGCTGGGCCCGTTCGGATACGGTGGCGTGCGGCTGGGGATGAGCACCGGGAAGGCCCGGGCGACCGGGAAGATCGTGCGCAAGCCGGGCACGGGCCCGTGCACGGGCTGGGACCTGAAGGCGCATCCGACCGGCCGCGACGAGGTCGGCCTGTACATCTCCAGGAAGCGCGGCGTGGCCATGATCTTCGCTCCCCCCGGCGTGAAGACTCCGCAGGGAATCAGGATCGGCTCCACCGCCGGGCAGATGATAAAGGCCTACCCCAAGCTGAAGCAGGCGGCCAGCGGATACGCCACCGTGTCCGTGCCGGGCAACCCCCGGGCCTCCTACTACTTCCTGCTGTCCCACGGCGAGATCTACGAGATCGCCCTGGCGCTCAAGAACCAGGACTGCGCCAACTAGCGCGTCCCCGGCCACGGGCGGGCGGCGCCGCGCCGCCGCCCGCCGCGCCGCCGCACCACCCGCCCCGGCACGCCGCCGCACCATCCGCTCCGGCACGCCGCGGCGGGCGGCGGACGGGCGGCGGACGGGCGGCTCGCGGCGGCACCCCTGCGGTCTCAGAGGGCGGTGTGGATGTCCGGGTTCAGCGTGCCCTTGTGGTGTTCAGCGAAGATCTTCGCCACGAGGCCGCCACGGGTCGACACCTCGACCTTCTCGAACACCTGCTTCAGATAGCCGCGGACGGTGTGGGTGGACAGGCAGAGCGTCGCGGCGATCTCCGCGGTGGACAGGCCGCCGGCGACCAGCCGGGTGATCTGCTGCTCACGCCGTCCGAGCCGGTAGGCCCTGACGATGAGCGGTGCGAGGTCGGTGGCCTTGGCCGGTTCGATCACCACGGCCGTCTTGCCGCCCTCGCCGTTCGGCTCCCGCAGGGGGAAACCGTGGATCATCAGCCAGCGGCCGTGGAGCAGCAGGCGTGCCCGTGCGGTGCCCGCGTCGCGGCCGGCGGCGATGGCGCGGGCCTTGTTCACGACCGCGCGCAGCTCGGCGGGGATGGAAACGGCGTCCCGGCCGTCGCCGTCCACCTGCGTGAACGGCAGCTCGCGCAGCCACAGCTCCGCGGTCTCGGTGACCGATTCGAGCCTTCCCGACCGGTCGAAGGTGAGCACCCCGGGCGCGTCGAGCGTGTCGGCCGCGGGATCCGGCCGCAGCAGCGCCGCGCGGCGGAAGGCGTCACCGATCGGAGCGGACAGATCGGACAGGAAGCGCTCCTCGGCGGTGGTGAAGGGCCGGGCGCCGTGCGCACGCCACAGACAGGCGTAGCCCCACACCTCACCGCCGCTGCGGAACAGGCAGCGCAGCTCGTCACCGAGGCCGAGTGGCCGGTTGAGGGTGTGGTAGCGGGAACTGCGCGCCGGGTGCCCGTCCGTGGCCCGGTGGAGGGATGCGGTCGGCGTCCTGCGGCGGGCCAGCGTACGGAAGTGGTTGACGTCCTCCACGAAGAACTCGTTCTCCCAGTAGCTGTCGCAGGCTTCGCCGGAACCGAGGTTCTCCAGCCTGGTGGGAGAGGTGGCGAGCATCGTCAGCGGGTCGGCCGCCGCCCAGAAGGCGGCGTCGAAGGGGACGGCCTCCCGCAGCAGCCGGGAGATCTCGTCCAGCAGGGCGTTGTCCGCGATGCGCGCCCGAACCGCCCGTCGGATCCGTTCGAGCACGCGCGAGGCCGGCGGAGTGCCGGAAACAGGCTCCACCGATCGATCGTGGACGCTCGGACGAGATCCCACAACCCCCCCGTTTGAGGGGATTGTCCACCCGCCCGCCCCTCATTCGCGGGGTGCCGCGGGAACGGTCCAAAACGCATTCTGAGGACGACAACGACGGCAGCCGGAAGCGACGCGGCCGGCAACGGGAGCCGTCCGCGCCGGAGGCCCCCGGACCACCCGGCGGGACGCTCCGTCCACGCCCCGCCCGCCGTCTCCGGCCGACGGCACGCGCCGGGACGCCGCACGACGGCGCCGGCGGTTCTCTCCCGCACTCAGGAGACAGGAGAACACGATGCACCGTTCCATCCGCCGCCTCCTCGGCCTGACCGCCGCCTGCGGCGCACTCGCCGCAGGCGGGGCGGCCGCGCTCACCGCCGCCGCCGAGGCGACCGCCCCGGCCGCGGCCGCGGCCGCGGGCTTCCGCGCCGACCCGCCCGAGCGCTGGGGACCGGTCTACTCCCGCTACCACGAGGGCTCGCGGGCCTACGCCGTCGGCCGCTACCTGGTGGACGAGGAGCACGGCGACAGGTTCGTCGTCGACGCCAGGCTGTACGACAAGGGCTCGCCCTCCTGGCTGTGCGCGCACCTTGAGGTCAAGTTCGAGGGCGACGACCTGGACAGGAGCTACTGGGCCAGGAAGTGCGGCTCCGCGGGCTTCGCCCGTTTCAGCCGCGCCGTCACGGGCTTCGGCGTCACCCACGTCTCGGCCCGGGTCTGCTACTGGGACGACGAGACCGAGCGCAAGAAGTACTGCGGCAAGTGGGTCTACCTCTACAGCGGGGGCGAGGAGGAAGAGGAGGAGGAGTAGCGGCGCCGTTCCGCCGCGGCCCGCCACCGGCTCTCCGTGTGACGGACGATGGGGAGGCACCGGCCCCGGGGCATCCCGCCCCGGGGCCGGTGCCGGGGGTCTCACCCCGAGGCCGGTGCCGGAGCGGGCGCGGGTGCCGGACCGCTGTCCGATCCGCCCGCCCCCGGCTCCCGGTCCGATCCGCCCGCCCGCGGCTCCCGGTCCGATCCGCCCGCCCGCGGCTCCGGACCAGGCTCCGGACCAGGCCCCGGCTCCGGTCCCGGCTCACCCGCGCCCGGCTCCGGGCCCGCTTCGCCGAGCTGCTCGCGCAGGTAGTTCCAGAACACGGCGACCAGCGCGGCCGCCGGCACCGCGAGCAGGCTCCCGACGATGCCCGCCAGGCTGCCGCCGAGCGTGACCGCGAGCAGGACCACCGCCGCGTGCAGGCCCAGGCCGCGGCTCTGCACCATGGGCTGGAAGACGTTGCCCTCGAGCTGCTGCACCGCGATGATGACGGCCAGCACGATGAGCGCGTCGGTCAGGCCGTTGGAGACCAGCGCGATGAGCACGGCCACGAATCCGGCGAAGAGCGCGCCGATGATCGGCACGAACGCCGACACGAACGTCAGCACCGCCAGCGGGAGCACCAGGGGCACGCCGACGATCCACAGGCCCAGGCCGATGAAGACGGCGTCCAGCAGCCCGACGAAGGCCTGGGAGCGGACGAACGCCCCCAGGGTGTCCCAGCTGCGCGCGGCGACGGCCGGGAGGTCGACGGCGAGCCTGCCGGGCAGCTGGCGGGTCAGCCACGGCAGGAATCTGGGGCCGTCCTTGAGGAAGAAGAACATCAGGAAGAGGGCCAGCACCGTGGTGACGAGTCCGTTGAGCACCGTTCCCACGCCGGTGACGGTCGCGTTGACGATGCTGCCGACGCTGTCCTGGATGCGGGTCACCGCCGTGTCGAGCGCCTGCGCGAGCTGGTCGTCGCCGATGTTCAGCGGCGGGCCCGCGGCCCATCCCCGCATCTTCTGGATGCCGTCGATCACGCCGGCGGTGAGCTCACCGGACTGGGACGCGACCGGTACGGCGATCAGCACCACGATGCCGGCCGCCAGCACGAGGAACAGCACGGTCACCACCGACGCGGCCAGGGCGGGGGGCCAGCCGCGCCGGCGCAGGAAGCGGGTGGGCGGCCAGGTCAGCGTGGTCAGCAGCAGCGCGACGATCACCGGCCACGTGACCGACCACATCCGGCCCAGCGTCCACAGCGCCACGACGATCACCAGCAGGACCAGGAGCAGCTCCAGGGAGATGCGGGCCGAGGCACGCAGTGCCGCTCGGGTCTTCGCGGGACTCATGGGGGCAGGCATGGGATCACCCTAAGGCGCCCGGTGGGCGGAGCCGCCCGCCGCCTGCCCCGTGGCGCGCAGGCCGCCTACTCGAACGGGGAGGGATCTCCGGCTCCTCTGCGGAGGATCTCGGGCTCGTCCTGCGAGAAGTCGACGACCGTCGTCGGCACGGCACCGCAGTCACCGGAGTCGATCACGGCGTCCACCGCGTGGTCGAGCTCCTCCTTGATCTCCCAGCCCTGCGTCATGGGCTCGGTCTCATCGGGCAGCAGCAGGGTGCTCGACAGCAGCGGTTCACCGAGCTCGGCCAGGATGGCCTGCGTGACGACGTGGTCGGGGATGCGGACGCCGACCGTCTTCTTCCGGGGATGCAGCAACCGCCGCGGCACCTCCTTCGTCGCGGGCAGGATGAACGTGTAGCTGCCGGGGGTGGCCGCCTTGATCGAGCGGAACAGCGCGTTGCCCATGTGGACGAACTGACCGAACTGGGCGAAGCTCCCGCACATCAAGGTGAAGTGGTGGTCGTCGCCGAGGCGGCGGATCTCCTTGATCCGGTCGATGCCCTCCTTGTTGCCCAACCGGCAGCCCAGCGCGAAGCACGAGTCCGTCGGATACGCGATCAGCCCGTCCGCGCGCAGCAGGTCGGCCACCTGACGGATCACTCGGGGTTGCGGGTTGTCCGGATGCACATCGAAGTACTTCGCCATGATTGAGAGCTTAGGAGCCGGCGCTCCGGCACAGGACGGCCGGACCGCCGCAGGAGGACCGGCAGACCGGTCCGATCACCCCCTGCACACTGTCGGTGGACTGGACTAAGGTTCCCCCGAAAGGGTGTTCGATTTCCGTGCTGCCGGGTGGCGGACAGCACCGCTCCCGGCGGCCCCCATCACGATCGTCGACAAGGAGATCGCATGACCGAGCCCAGGACCCGCACCCTCGAGGTGCCCGGTGCCGTCCTCCGCTACGACGTGCGGGAGGCCGACGAGGCCGACGCGCCGGTTCTGCTGATGATCGGCTCCCCGATGGACGCCGGCGGGTTCACCACCCTGGCCGGGTACTTCCGGGACCGCACGGTGGCGACCTACGACCCGCGCGGGGTCGGGCGGAGCGAGCGGACCGACGGCGGCGGCGAGCTGACGCCCGAGCAGCACGCCGACGACCTGCACCGGCTGATCACCGCGCTCGGCGGCGGGCCGGTGGACGTCTTCGCCAGCAGCGGGGGCGCCGTCAACGCGCTGGTGCTGGTGGCCCGGCACCCGGAGCAGGTGCGCACGCTCGTGGCGCACGAGCCCCCGGCCGCCCAGGTCCTGCCGGACCGGGAGCGGGCGCTGGCCGCGGTGGCGGACATCCGCCGGACGTACGAGCGGGACGGTTTCGGCGCGGCGATGGCGAAGTTCATCGCGGTCACCGGGCTGCGCGGCGAGATCCCGGCCGACTTCGCCGACCGGCCCTTCCCCGGCCCGGCCGATCTCGGGCTGCCGGTGGAGGACGACGGCTCCCGCGACGACCCGATGTTCGCGCAGAACCTCATGACCTGCACCCACCACGAGCACGACTTCGACGCCCTGCGCGCCGCGCCGACCCGCATCGCGGTCGGCGTCGGAGCCGAGTCGGAGGGGGAGATGGCCCACCGGGCGGGCGTGGCGGTCGCCGCGCGGCTCGGCTCGGAGCCCGTGGTCTTCCCCAGCCACCACGCCGGCTTCCTCGGCGGGGAGTTCGGCATGAAGGGCGACCCGGAGGCCTTCGCCGCCACGCTGCGCCGGGTCCTGGCCGGGGAGGACCCTGTCCGCTGACGCGCCCCGAGCGGGCGGTCAGGCGCCGTCGCGCAGCGCGCGCTCCAGGGCGCCGAGGGAGGGGATCGCCCGCAGGAGGGCCTCCCGGTGCTCGGCCGTCAGGCCGTCGAGGGCCGCCGCCAGCAGCTCCGCCCTGGCCTCCTCCAGGAGGCGGGCGTTCTCCACGGCGCGGGACGTGGGCAGGACGCGGGTCGCGCGGCGGTCCACCGGGTCGCTCTCGCGCGTGACCAGGCCGGCCTCGGCCAGGCGGCGCAGCGCCGCGCTGACGTTGCTCGGCTGCATGCCGAGCTCGGCGGCGATCTGCCCGGGACTCGCCCCCGGCCGGTGCACCACCAGCCGGACGATGCCGGCCTCCGTCTCCGGCAGGGGCTCGATCCCCGCCGCGCGCTTGCCCCGGCGCACGAGGGTGCGGTTGAGGTCGCGCAGGACGGTCCCGAGCGAGCGGAGGGTCAGGGTGTCGTCCACGGTCCCATGATACATATGATTATGTATATATAAATATAAGTATCGACAGAGAGACCTCCGAATGCCCCGCCCCGTCGAACGCTCCGGCGTGCCCGGCCCCCTCCTGCTCGTCCTCGCCCTGCTGTCGGCCCTGGCGCCGTTCGCGACGGACATGTACCTGCCCGCCTTCACCGCGCTGGCCGCCGACATGCGCACCACGGCTCCCGCCGTCCAGCTCACCCTGACCGCCTTCCTCATCGGGCTCGCCGCGGGCCAGCTCCTCATCGGCCCGCTGTCGGACCGCTTCGGCCGCCGCGCCCCGCTGCTCGTCGCCATGACGGTCGCCACCGCGGCCGGTGCGGCGTGCGCGCTCGCCCCCGACGTACGGGTGCTCATCGGCGCGCGGTTCGTCCAGGGCTTCGCGGGCTCGGCGGGCATCGTCATCGCCCGCGCCGCCGTCGCCGACCGCGTCGCCGGCCCCGCCGCGGCCAGGATCTTCGCGCTGCTGGCGAGCATCGGCGGCATCGCCCCCGTCGTCGCCCCGCTCGCCGGCGGCGCGCTCGTGCCCTTCGGCTGGCGCAGCGAGTTCTGGGTGCTCACCGCGATCTGCGCCCTCATGCTGCTGGGATCCCTGCTCACGGTGCGCGAGTCCCTGCCGGCCGACCGGCGCCACACCGGCGGCCTGGCCGTCACCGGACGCACCGTGCGCCGGCTCTTCACCGACCGCGTCTACCTCGGCCACACCCTCGCCTTCGCGCTCGGTTTCGCCGGTCTCATGGCCTACATCTCCGCCTCCCCGTTCGTGCTGGAGGGCGTGCTGGGCCTGTCCACCACCGCCTACACCGTCGCCTTCGCGGTCAACGCGCTCGGCATGATGGCGGCGGGCCTGCTCGGTTCCCGGCTGGTCGGCCGCTTCCACCCCCGGACACTGCTCACCGCGGGCCAGATCGTCGTCCTGGTGCTCTCGGTGGTGCTGCTGGCGCTGCTCGCGCTCGGCCTGCCCGCCCCCGTCGTGCTGCCCGTGCTGTTCGTACTGGTCGGCTCGGTCACCCTCATCCTGGGCAACGCCTCGGCGCTGGCCGTCGACCGCGCCCCCTGGGCCTCCGGCACGGCCGCCGCCGTCATGGGCGCCCTGCAGTTCGCCCTCGGCGCCCTCGTCTCCCCCCTGGTCGGCATCGCCGGCGAGGACACCGGGCTGCCGATGGGCATCGCGCTGGTCACCACGGCCGTCCTGGGCCTGGCCGCCCGGCTGCTGACCAGGGGCGCGGCCGAGCCCTCCGGGGAGCGCGCCCGCGGGGCCGAGCCCTCGCCCGCCGTGCCCTGACCGCCTTGAGGGACCCCGAAGGGGCTACCCGCCCGGCGCGGCCGCCGCGGGGTCCTGCGCGGCGCCGCCGTGCCAGCGCCAGGCCGTACGGCGGGGCAGCCCGGGGAGCGGGATGCGGCCCGTGCACCACAGCAGGGTGGCGGACGGGTCGTGCCCGGACGGCGCGTCGGGGAAGAGGCGGGCGAGGACCGCGGCGCTGGCCCCGCCGGGCGGTGTCCAGGACAGCCCGAGGCCGCGGGCGATGTCGTGGGTGTGGACGGACAGCTCGGTGATCCCCATCGCGGCGAAGCCCGCGGCGTCGGAGTGGCCCCACGGATGCCAGGCGCGCACGTCCGCGGCCGTGTCCCGGACCGTGGCGGCCAGGAGGGAGGCGGCGATGCCGACGCCCTCCAGGCAGGCGGGGACGGGCGCCCGGGAGTCCAGCGAGGCGAAGAGGGTGATGTAGCGGTCGCGAGGGCGGGCGATGAGCAGGCCCGCGTAGCCGACCAGGCCGAGGGCGAGGTGGTCGAGGGTCTGCCGGCAGGTCCAGTCGAGGTCGCCGGCCCGGCGTGACCAGTCCCGGCCCGCGCCCTCCAGGAGGACGGCCCGGCACTCGTCCGCCACCGCCGGCAGCAGGTCCGGCCACGCGGCGGCGGGAGGCACCGGTCCGGCCCCGGGGCGGGAGGCGGCCGGCGCCGCCGGGGCGCTCATCGGCCGCCCGCCGGGTTCTTCAGGACCTCGATCACGCTCGCGTAGCTGTCGGAGCCGTGGCCCGCGTCCCTGGCCCGCTCCATGGTGTGCTTCAGCAGCTCGGGCAGCGCGTTGTCGACGCCCCGGGCCCGCGCGGCGTGGATGAGGTGGTCGATGGCCGCGATCTGCACGTCGACGGTGGCGTCGTCGCCCGGGTAGCGGCCGGCGTCCACCTGCGGGGCGTACGTCGTCATGAAGCCGGCCACGGCGGTCAGCCAGCGGACCGCGAAGGGCGTGAAGGCCGTCGCCTCCTCCTTCTCCGCACCGAGCAGGGCGGCGCCGTGCAGCCAGCCGGTCAGGGTGGACCACATCAGGCCGAGCAGCGCGGCGTCGTAGAGGGAGGCCAGCCCCGGGTCGGCGCCCAGGTGCACGGGGTCGCCCAGGGCCGCCAGGGTCGGGCGGTGGGCGTCGAACACCTCGGGCGGGCCGCTGTAGAGGAACATCATCTCCGCACTGCCGACGCCCGGCGGGGTCGTCATGATCGCGCCGTCGAGGTAGCCTGCGCCGAGCGACCGGGCCCAGCCGGCCGTCTCACGCGCCTGCTCCGGGGAGCCGGAGGTGAGGTTGACCAGGACCTTGCCGGCGAGGGAGCCCTCGACGGGCTCCAGGACGGCGCGCAGCGCCTCGTAGTCGAGCACGCAGGCGACGACGAGCGGACTCGCCGCCACCGCCTCCCCCGGGGTCGCGGCGGGGCGGGCGCCCCGGGCCGCCAGCGCCTCGGCCCTGCCCGCCGTACGGTTCCACACGGTGGTCGGGTGGCCGCGGTCCAGCAGTGCGGCGGCCAGCGCCGAACCCATCGAGCCCAGGCCGATGACGGTCACGGCCGGGTGATCGGAATTCATGTGTCAGCTCCTCGTCCATCCGCCCAGGGCGGTCGATCACGTGGGGACCACGTTCCCAGCGCGCCGGGCCCGGGGACAGTGACAGGAATGACGATGATCGACAAATTCCTGCCATAGGCTCGGGGGAATGAGCGCCGGTTCCGTCGCCGTGGTCGTGGCCGAGGAGATCGAGGTCCCCTCCTGGGACCTGTACGAGCTGAGCATCCCCTGCACCGTCTTCGGCAAGCCGCAGCCCGATCTCGCCGATCCCTGGTACGACCTGCGGCTGTGCGGGACGGGTGAGCGGCCGCGCGAGGGCCGTGCCGGGCCGGGGCTGACGCTGCGCGCCGCGTACGGGCTCGACGGGCTCGACGGGGCGGACACGGTCATCGTGCCCTCGGTGCCCGACTCCTGCGTCGAGGAGGGGCGGCCGCTGCCGCCCGCGCTGATCGCGGCCCTGCGCCGCGCCCACGCCGCCGGTGCCCGCATGGTCTCCCTGTGCACCGGCGCCTTCGCGCTCGCCGAGGCGGGGCTGCTCGACGGGCGGCGGGCCACCGCCCACTGGATGCACACCGCCCAGCTGGCCGAGCGCTATCCGAAGGTCCGGGTCGACGACTCGGTGCTGTACGTGGACGACGGCGACGTGCTCACCAGCGCCGGGTTGACGGCGGGGCTCGATCTCTGCCTCCACCTGGTCCGGCGCGACCTCGGCGCGCACGTCGCCAACCAGCTCGCCCGCCGGATGGTGGTGCCCGCCCACCGGCCCGGCGGCCAGGCGCAGTTCGTCGACCTGTCCGTGCCGGCGGCCGACGACGAGAGCCTGGTGCCCGCCCTGGAGTGGGCCGGCGCGCACCTGGACCGGCCGCTCACCGTCGAGGACCTGGCACGGCGGGCCGCGATGAGCCCTCGGACGTTCTACCGGCGGCTGCGCGCGGCGACCGGGATGACGCCGATGCAGTGGCTGCTCAACCGGCGCCTGTCCCTGGCGCAGAGCCTGCTGGAGTCGACCGGCCTGCCGATCGCGAGGATCGGGGAGCTGAGCGGGTTGGGGACGGCCAACAACCTCCGCTACCACTTCCTCAAGCAGGTGGGGGTGCCACCGGGCGAGTACCGGCGGGCCTTCCCCGGAGGGCACCGGACCGGGTCCGGTCCCACGGGGACCGGCCCCGCGGACGCCCGGCCGGAGGCCCCGGGGAGGGCGGCCGGCTCCCCGGGGCGCACCGGCGCGTGACCGTAACCCGCCGGACACACTTCTGAGGTGGCGGGTGGGGCGGCGGGGGACGCCCTATGCGTTGAACCAAGCGCTTGCTACGTTCAGTTCATGCTCTCCACGGTCGTCTGGGGCACCGGGAACGTCGGGCGGGCGGCCATCCGGGCCGTCGAGGCCCACCCGGCGCTGGAACTGTCCGCCGTGCTCGTCCACTCCCCCGGCAAGGTCGGCCTCGACGCGGGCGACCTCGGCGGGCTCGGCCACCGCCTGGGGCTGGCGGCGACCGGCGACGTCGGCGCGGTGCTGGCCGCCCGTCCCCGTGCCGTGGTGTACGCCGCCTCCGGCGACGTCCGGCCCGAGGAGGCCCTCGCCGACGTCGTCAGGGCGATCCGGGCCGGGGCCGTGGTCGTCACCCCCTCGCTGTACGCGCTCTACGACCAGCGCAGCGCCCCGCCGGAGCTCCGGGAGCCGGTGCTGGCCGCCATCGCGGACGGCGGCGGCTCGCTGTTCGTCTCCGGCGTCGACCCCGGCTGGGGCAACGACGTGCTGCCGCTGCTGGTCAGCGGGCTGGGCACCGTCGTGGACGCGGTCCGCTGCCAGGAGATCTTCGACTACTCCACCTACGACCAGCCCGACTCGGTCCGCAACCTGGTCGGCATGGGCCGGCCGATGGACTACGAACCGCCCATGATCGCGCCGACGGTGCCGACCATGGTGTGGGGCGGGCAGGTACGGCTGATGGCCCGGGCCCTCGGCGCCGGGCTCGACGGGATCCGCGAGACCGTGGAGCGGCGCCCGCTCGACGCCGCGGTGACCACCGCGGCGATGGGCGTGTTCGAGGCCGGCACCCAGGGCGCGGTCCGGTTCGAGGTGCAGGGGATCGTCGACGGGGAGCCCCGCATCGTCATCGAGCACGTGACCCGCATCCACCCGTCCTGCGCGCCGGACTGGCCGGCGCCGCCCGGCGGCGCCGGGGCGCACCGGGTGATCATCGAGGGCCGCCCGCGCATCGAGGTCACGGTCGAGGCGGTCGACGAGGGCGGCAACCGGTCCGCGGGCGGGAACGCCACCGCGGCCGGCCGGCTGGTGGGCGCCATCGACTGGCTCGCGGACGCCGAGCCCGGCCTCTACGACGCGCTCGACGTCCCGCTGCGCCCCGCGACCGGCAGGCTCGGGAGGAAACGCTCATGAGGATCGACGTCCCCGAGGGCAAGGACCCGATCGCGTACGTGTGGGGCGAGATGGTCCCCGGCATCGGGGCCGCCGCCTCGCACCTGTCGCTCTCGGTGTACGAGCACACCACGCTCGGGCTCCGCGAGTTCGAGGCGGCGCGGCTGCGGATCGCGCAGATCAACGGGTGCGCCTTCTGCCTCGACTGGCGCACCGAGCGGGACGGCCGGAGGGTCGAGGAGGGGTTCGCCGACGCGGTGGCCGACTGGCGCGCCACCGACGCCTTCGACGAGCGCACCCGGCTGGCCGCCGAGTACGCCGAGCGGTACGCCCTGGACCACCACGGCCTCGATGACGCGTTCTGGGCGCGGATGACCGCGCACTACAGCCAGACCGAGATCGTCGAGCTGAGCATGAGCATCGGGGCCTGGCTGGCGTTCGGCCGGCTCAACCACGTGCTCGGCCTCGACACCGTGTGCGCGCTGCCCGCCGGCCCGTCCCCCGCGGGCGGCCGGGCGGACGACGCATCCCGCGGCCCCGGCCGTACGGCCGGGCGCTGACCCCCGCCCTGCGGGCGGCGAGCCGGGAGACGGGCGGCACTCGGGACCCGCCCTCGTCTCCTCGTGATGAGTGAGGACGTCACATGAGCGGCAGCACCTCCGGACACCCCGGTCACCCGGGCATCTCACGCCGTGGATTCATCGCCGGGACCGGCTCCCTCCTGGGGGCCGCGGCCCTCGCGGGGCGCGTCCCCGCGGCCCGCGCGGAGGCCGCCCCCGCGGCGGCCCTGCTCGTCTCCGGGGCCCGCCTCCCGGTCCTGGTGATCGGCACCGGGTACGGTGGCTCCGTCGCCGCCCTCCGCCTCGCCCAGGCGGGCGTCGACGTGCACATGGTCGAGATGGGCATGGCCTGGGACACCCCCGGCCCCGACGGCAAGGTCTTCTGCAACACGCTGGAGCCGGACCACCGGTCGTACTGGCTGCGCACCCGGACCAAGGCGCCGCTCAACTACTTCCTCGGCCTCCCGATCGACCGGGACATCCCCCGCCACACCGGGATCCTGGACGCCGAGGAGTTCGGCGGCATCACGGTCTACCAGGGGCGCGGCGTCGGCGGCGGGTCGCTGGTCAACGGCGGCATGGCGGTCACCCCCCGGCGGGAGAACTTCGGCGCCGTCCTGCCCTCGGTGGACCCCGCCGAGATGTACGGCGTCTACTACCCGCGCGCCAACGCCGAGCTCGGGGTCGGCACCGTCGACCCGGACTGGTTCGACTCCACCGAGTGCTACCGGTACGCCCGGGTGGGCCGCAAGCACGCCCAGCGCTCCGGCTTCCCGTTCGTCTTCGTGCCCGACGTGTACGACTGGGACCACATGGAGCGGGAGGCCGCCGGGACCGCCCCGAAGTCCGCGCTGGCCGGGGAGATCCTCTACGGCAACAACCACGGCAAGAAGTCGCTGCAGCAGACGTACCTCGCCCGGGCCAGGGCCACCGGCAGGGTCTCCGTCTCGCCGCTGCACCGGGTCGTCTCGGTCGCGCCCGCGGGCGGCGGCGGGTACACCGTCGTCGCCGAGCAGCTCGACACCGGCGGCGCGGTCACGGCCACCAAGACCGTGACCGCGGACCGGGTGTTCTTCGCCGCCGGCAGCGTCGGCACCAGCAAGCTCCTGGTCACGCTGAAGGCCACCGGCGCGCTGCCCCTGCTCAACGACGAGGTCGGCAGGGGCTGGGGTGACAACGGCAACGTCATGTGCGGCCGCGCCAACCACCTGTGGGACCCGACCGGCAGGCTCCAGTCGGCCATCCCCTGCGCGGGCATCGACAACTGGGCCGCCGGCGGGGCGTTCGCCGAGGTCGCGCCGCTGCCCACCGGGATCGAGACCTACGCCTCGTTCTACCTGACGATCACCGCCAACCCGCACCGCGCCCGGTTCTCCTGGAACGCCGCGGCGGGCAGGGTGGAGCTGGACTGGCGGACCGCCTGGAAGCAGCCGTCCATCGACATGGCCAGGACCATCTTCGACCGGATCAACGCCAAGGAGGGGACGATCTACCGGACCGACCTCTTCGGCGTCTACAAGATCTGGGGCGACCACCTGACGTACCACCCGCTCGGCGGCGCGGTGCTGGGCCGGGCCACCGACCACTACGGCCGCCTGACCGCCTATCCCGGCCTGTACGTCATCGACGGCGCGCTGATCCCCGGCAACACCACGGTCAACCCGTTCGTCACCATCACGGCGCTCGCCGAACGGAACATCGAGAAGATCATCGCCACCGACCTGTGACGACGTCCCGGCGCGGCGGGACCGCCGGGACGGGCCGGACCGCCGGCCGTACGGCGGGCTCCGGACCTGTCGGTGGGGCCTGATAGGACGGGGCCGGACCGCAGGAGAGAGGAGACCCCGTGGAGACCGACGAGAGCGATCTGCCGTACATCGGCGCCCCGGCGCGGCGCGCGCTGGCCGTCGCCGGGCACACCCGGCTGGAGCAGCTCACCGCCGTCACCGAGGCCGAGCTGCTGGCGCTGCACGGCGTGGGGCCGAAGGCGGTGGGCATCCTCCGCGACGCCCTCGCCGGACGGGGCCTGTCCTTCCGCGAGGGGTGACGCCGGCACCGCATGGATATCGGATACCTCTGTCCAAAAAGGGGTAATTCGGATATCTTCCTCGCTGTGATCCGGCTGTTCTCGATCGTGCACCTCCGCACGCTGCTCCTGACGTCCCTCGGCGGGACGGTGGTGATCGCGGTGGCGCTCCGGCTCCTGCTCCGCGGCTGGGACCAGGGTCCCGGCGCCGTCTGGCTCCTCTCCCTGGGCCTGCCGGCCGCGGTGCTGCTGGTGGTGCTGCTCGTCCTGGCGACGACGACGCGGCCGCAGGAGCACCTGCGGGAGATGGAGCGGATGCTCGCCGGACAGGGCTGGGCGCACTGGCACTACGACGAGGACGCCTGGAGGGCCGCCAACGGCGTCGAGTCCCGCCGCGACCGGCGGGACTCCTACACGGCCGCGCTGCTCGCGCTGGCCGTCGGCCTGGTGGCGGCCGTGATCGGGCTCGTCGCGGGCGTGGACCTGTTCGTCTTCGCCGGTGTGCTGAGCGCCGGGATGGCGCTGGTGGCGCTCGCGGCCGTCGCGACCGCGGGCACCGCCCTGCCCGCGCGCGGGAGCCCCCGGGGCGAGATCCACATCAGCCCGCTCGGCGTCTACCGCAGGCCGGGAGGGTACGTCGCACTGCGCTCGCTCGGCACCCGGCTGTGCGGGGTGGACCTCGTCGAGGCCGCCGGCGGGGACCCGGCGGTCCTGCGGTTCACCGCGATGGTGCAGGGCAGGGGCGGCGCCGTGCCGACGCGGCTGGCCGACGTCGCGGTGCCCCCGGGACGGGAGGACGAGGCGCGGGCGCTGGTCCGGCGCTTCCACGACGAGGTGCTCCGGACGGACTGACGGCCCGCGCCGGCCGTCACCGCAGTCGCAGCGCCCGCCGCACCTCCATGAGGGCGAACCCGAGCAGGTTCAGCCCCCGCCACAGCTCCGGATGCGCGGCCCGCTCGTCGTCGGCCGCCAGGCCGATCCCCCAGACGCGGTCCACCGGGCTGGTCTCGACCAGCACCCGCTCCCCGGTGCCGAGCAGGAACTCCCCCAGGTCGGGGTTCTGGCCGAACTTGGCGAGGTTGCCCCGGACCACGAGGTCGAAGCGGGCCGCCTCCCACACCCGCTCGTCGAAGCCGAGCACCCGCCGCCCCAGGTCCTTGGCCTGCTTGGGGTGGCCGGCCGCGACGATCTCCGCCGCGGTCTCCTCGTCGCCGAACAGCCGCGCCTTGCCGGCCATCATGAAGTGCTCCGCGGTGCGGTAGACGACGCCCTCCACGGTGAAGTCCGCCGGCCACCACTGCGACAGGCACCCCGCCCCGACCCCGCCGGAACGCGGCGGTCGGTGCCCCCAGAACATGAGATATCTGACCCGCTCGCCGCGCTCCACCGCCGCGGTCAGGGCCGCCACGTCACGCACGTCCGCCGTCTCCGCCATACCGCGCACCCTGCCACTCCCCCGCCGCCGGTGCCACCCGGTTTTCCCGCCGGCCTGGCCCCGCGCGCCCGGACGGGACCGGCCCGCGAAGGCCGAGACGGCCGCGACGGCGAGCGGGCCGGGCCGCACCGGGATGAACGGCCGCGCGCGGGGTAGAGTGCGCCGCCATGACGGTCGTCGCGAGGACAAGCCGGTGGGCCGGCGGCTTCACCCGGGCCTGGGCCGGCGCGCGGCGCCGGTGGGGGCTGCTCGACCACCTCGTCCGGGCCGCCGTCCACTACGACCGCGCCGACGCGGGCCGCCTGTCCGCGGGAATGACCTACTACGCGTTCTACGCCACCTTCGCCCTGGCCCTGCTCGGTTTCGTGATCGTCGGGCACGTGCTGGACACGCCCGCCGTGCTGGAGCAGGTGGAGCGCTACCTGAGCGACACGTTCCCGCGCCTGGACGTGCAGGCGCTGCGCGACGCCCGCGACACGGCCGGGGCGGTCGTCTCCCTGGGCCTCCCGCTGACCGGGCTGTTCTGGATGGACTCCATGCGCTCCTGCATCCGGGCGGTCTGGGGGCTGGAGCAGTATCCGGGCAACTTCTTCCTGCGGTGGCTGATCGACCTGGGCGTGCTGGCCGCCCTCGGGCTGCTGCTCTCGGTCTCGCTGACCCTGTCCTTCGGCGCGCAGAGCGTGCTGGTCCGGCTGACGGAGCACACGGTGGGGACGGAGGCGCTGCCCGCGCGCTGGACGCTCTCGGCGGCGGCCTTCGCGCTCGGCGTCTGCGTGAACCTGCTGCTGGCCGCGGCGCTGCTGACGCTGCCTCCCCGGCTGCGGCTGTCGCCGCGCCGCCTGGCCGGCCCGGCCCTGATCATCACCGTCGGGCTGGAACTGCTGAAGACCGTCGGCCAGGTCTACTTCACCGTCAACGCCGAGAACCCGGCCTACCAGGTCGTCGCGGGCGCGGTGGGCATGCTGCTCTTCCTGAAGCTGGTCAACGTGCTGCTCCTGTTCGCCGCCGCGTACGCGGCGACCGACCGCCGCGGCTCGGTCGTCGACCTGACCACCGGGCGGCCCGTCGGCGAGCCGCGCACGGAGGTCGTCACCGCACCGGCCATCCCCGAGGTCAGGACGGGACCGCGCCGGACCGGGCCGCGCCGCTACGACTTCCGGTCGCGGCGGGCGCGCTGACCCGCCGCGGCCGACCGGCCGCCCCCCACTGCCGGACGGCCCCGGCGACCGGGCGGCCCCGCGCCGGGCGGCCCTGAAGCGGACATCCCGGAGCGGACGGCCGCCCGCCGCCGGCCCGCCTACTCCGAGGAGAAGGCCGCGTCGAACGCCGCGGCCGGCGGGGTGATCGCGTTGAGGCCGCGGATGTACGCCAGGGCCTCCGGCGCGCCGTGCAGGCGGTCCATGCCCGCGTCCTCCCACTCGATGGAGATCGGCCCGTCGTAGCCGATCGCGTTGAGCGCGCGGAAGCACTCCTCCCACGGCACGTCGCCCCGGCCGGTCGAGACGAAGTCCCAGCCGCGCCGCGGGTCGGCCCACGGCAGGTGCGAAGAGAGCCTCCCCCGCCGGCCGTTGCCGGTGCGCACCTTGGCGTCCTTGCAGTCGACGTGGTAGATCCGGTCGGCGAAGTCGAGGATGAACCCGGCCGGGTCGAGGTCCTGCCAGACCATGTGGGACGGGTCCCAGTTCAGCCCGAACGCGGGGCGGCGCCCGACCGCCTCCAGCGCGCGCGCGGTCGTCTCGTAGTCGTAGGCGATCTCGCTCGGGTGGACCTCGTGCGCGAACCGGACGCCGACCTCGTCGAACACGTCGAGGATCGGGTTCCACCGGTCGGCGAAGTCCCGGTAGCCCGCCTCGACCATCGACGGCGGCACCGGCGGGAACATCGCCACGGTGTGCCAGATCGACGAGCCGGTGAAGCCCACCACGGTCGAAACGCCCAGCCGGGCCGCGGCCCGCGCCGTGTCCTTCATCTCCTCGGCCGCGCGCCGCCGCACCTCCTCCGGGTCGCCCGAGCCCCAGATCCGGGCCGGCAGGATGCCCCGGTGCCGCTCGTCGATCGGGTGGTCGCAGACGGCCTGGCCGACGAGGTGGTTGGAGACCGCCCACACCCGCAGGCCGTACTTGTCCAGCACCTCGCGCCTGCGCTCTGTGTAGGAGTCGTCCGCCAGCGCCTTGTCCACCTCGAAGTGGTCGCCCCAGCAGGCGATCTCCAGGCCGTCGTAGCCCCACTCCGAGGCCAGCCGGCACACCTCCTCGAAGGGCAGGTCGGCCCACTGGCCGGTGAACAGCGTGATCGGTCGCGTCATGCCACACCCGCTCTCATGATTCCGTGCATGGTCAGGGCACCGCCGTCCACCGGGACCCGGAGGCGGCGCTCTCCTCGACGGCGGCGAGCACGCGCTGCACGCGCAGCCCGTCCTCGAAGGTCGGCGAGGGGTCGGTCCCCGCCGCGATCGCCTCCAGGAAGTCCTTCACCTCGTGGACGAACGTGTGGTCGTAGCCGAGCCCGTGCCCGGGCGGCCACCAGGCCCCCGCGTAGGGGTGGTGCGGCTCGGTGACGAGGATCCGCCGGAAGCCCGCCTCCGGCTCGGCCGCGTCGTGGAACCACAGCTCGTTCATGGACTCGAAGTCGAAGGCCAGGCTGCCCAGCGCGCCGTTGACCTCGATGCGCAGGGCGTTCTTGCGGCCGGTGGCGAAGCGGGTGGCCTCGAACGAGCCCAGCGCGCCGCCCTCGAACCGGCCGATGAACAGCGCCGCGTCGTCGACCGTGACCTCCCCCCGTTCCCCGCCGCGGCCGGCGCCCGCCAGCCCGCTGGAGTCCTCGGCGAGCGGCCGCTCCTTGACGAACGTCTCGGTGAGGGCCGACACGCCGGTCAGCGCCTGGCCGGTGACGAACTGGGCGGTGTCCACGATGTGCGCGCCGATGTCCCCGAGCGCCCCGGACCCGGCCTTGTCCTTGCGGAGGCGCCAGACCAGGGGGAAGTCCGGGTCGACGATCCAGTCCTGGAGGTACTGGGCGCGCACGTGCCGGATCTCGCCGAGGCGGCCCTCGGCGACGAGCCGCCGGGCGAGGGCCACGGCGGGCACCCGACGGTAGTTGAAGGCGACCATGGCGCGCACGCCCCGCCCGGCGGCCTCGCGCGCGGCCTCGGCCATCGCCTCGGCCTCCGCGACGCTGTTGGCCAGCGGTTTCTCGCACAGCACGTGCTTGCCCGCGGCGAGCGCCGCGATGGCGATCTCCGCGTGCGAGTCGCCCGGCGTGCAGACGTCCACGATCGCGACGTCGTCGCGGTGGACGAGCCGTTTCCAGTCGGTCTCCACGGCGGCCCAGCCCAGGGACGCGGCGGCGGCGGCCGTACGCTCCTCGGACCGGCCGCCGAGGGCGGCCATGACCGGCCTGACCGGCAGGTCGAAGAAGGCGCCGACGTTGCGCCACGCCTGCGAGTGGGCGCGCCCCATGAAGGCGTACCCGACCATGCCGACCCCGAGTGCCGGCCTGCTGTCTGACACGTGATCTCCCCCCGGATCAGGATTCGAAGCCCAGCGGCAGGTACTTGTCCACGTTCTCCTTGGTGACGGTCTCTGAGGCGAGGGTGATCGACTGGGGCACCTCGTTCTCCACCAGGTCGCTCATGCCCTTGCCCTGCGCGATCAGCCGGGCCAGCTTCACCGCCGAGGCGGCCATCGACGGGCTGTAGGTGACCGTCGCCTCCAGCACGCCGCCCGCCTGGATCTCCCGCATCGCGTTGGCCGAGCCGGCGCCGCCGACCATGAAGAACTCGTTGCGGCCCGCCTCCTTGATCGCGGCGAGCACGCCGATGCCCTGGTCGTCGTCGTGGTTCCAGATCGCGTCGATCTTCTTGTGGGCCTGCAGCAGGTTGCTCGCGACCTGGGTGCCGGACTCGACGGTGAACTTGGCGTCCTGCTGGGCGGTGACGGCGTAGCCGTACGTCTTGAGCGCGTCGGCGAAGCCCCTGCTGCGGTCCTGGGTGAGCGGGAGCGTGGCGATGCCCTGGATCTCCAGGATCACCGGGTCCGCCACGCCCTTGTCCTTCAGCTTCCTGCCGATGTAGTGCCCGGCGGCCACGCCCATGCCGTAGTTGTCGCCGCCGATCCAGGTCCGGTAGGAGAGCTTGTCGGGGAAGACCCGGTCGAGGTTGACGACCGGGATGCCGGCGTCGGTGGCCCGGCGGGCGACCTGGTTGAGCTGCTCGCCGTCGTTGGGCAGGATCACCAGCGCGGCGACCTTGGCCTGGATGAGCGTCTCGACGGCGGAGATCTGCTGGTTGATGTCGTTGGTGGGCTCGACCGGCTTGAACTCCACGTCGGAGTAGCGGGCGGCCTGCTCCTGGGCGTTCTTGGCGATGGCGGCGATCCAGCCGTGGTCGGCGGCGGGCGCGGAGAAGCCGATCACCACCCGGGTGCCGGGCCGGTCGTTGTCGGTGCCGCCCGCGGCCGTCTGCTGCGGCGACGGGGCCGAGGCGGGCTGGGCGGGTTCGTTGCTGGTGCAGGCGGTCAGCAGGGCTCCTGCGCCGGCGGCGGCTCCTGCGACGAGGAAACCGCGCCGGGCGACGTTCTTGGGCATGGAACGTGCCTTCCTTCCGGTTGGGGGGTGCGGGCCGGGCCGCGGGGCCCGGCCGGGTGCGTGGTCCGAGGGCTGGGTGCCTGGTCCGGGGTCTAGGTGCGTGGTTCGAGGCCGCGCCGCTGGAGGAGCACGGCGACGACGATGATCAGGCCCTTGGCGATGAGCTGGTCGCTGGTGTTGAGCCCGTTGAGGATGAACAGGTCGGTGATGACGGTGAAGATCAGCAGGCCGAGGATCGAGCCGGCGATGGTGCCGCGGCCGCCGGTCAGCAGGGTGCCGCCGATGATCACCGCGGCGATGGCGTCGAGCTCGTAGAGGTCGCCGTGGGTGCTGGAGCCGGTGGTGGTGCGGGCCATGATGATGATCGCCGCGATGCCGCAGCACAGGCCGGACAGGGCGTACAGCAGCACCGTGTGGCGGCGCACGTCGATGCCGGCGAGCCGGGCGGCCTCGGGGTTGCCGCCGACCGCGTAGGTGCGGCGGCCGAAGGTGGTGCGGTTCAGCACGAGCCAGCCCGCGACCACGACGAGGGCGAAGACGTAGACCAGCAGCGGCAGGCCGAGCACCCGGGTGGTGGACAGCTCGACGATCGCGTCGTTCTCCGGGCGGACGAGCTGCGTCCTGCGGTCGGACATGCGCTGGGCGAGGCCGCGCGCGGCCACCAGCATCGCCAGCGTGGCGATGAACGGCACCAGGCGGCCGTAGGCGATGAGCAGCCCGTTGACCAGCCCGGCGCCGGTGCCGACCAGGATCGCGCAGACCGCCATGACGAGCGGGCCGTACGACTGGGTGGCCAGCGTGGTCGCCCAGACCGAGGCGAGCGCCATGACGGCGCCGACCGACAGGTCGATGCCGCCGCCGATGATGACGAACGTCATGCCGACCGTGATGACGCCGATGGTGGAGGCCAGCGCGAGGATGCTGACCAGGTTCGACGAGGTCGCGAACGTCTCCGGGGTGGTCACCAGGCCCACGACCGCGAGCAGCAGCAGCGCCGCGACCAGCCCGAGGTGGCGGGTGCGGCCCAGCCGCGCGAGCAGGGACGCCCCGGCGGACCGTGCCGCCCCGTCGGGCGGGCTCTGCCGCGGTGACCCCTCCACGGGCGGTACGGCCCCGGCGCGTGCGTCCGTCACAGCGCACTCCCTTCCATGATCATGTCCAGTACGCGGGCCTCGTCGAGCTCGCCGGCGACGGCCTCGCGGATGACCGCGCCCTCCCTGAGCACGAGCACCCGGTCGGCCAGGCCGAGGACCTCGGGCACCTCGCTGGAGACCAGCAGCACACCGATGCCCTCGTCGGCCAGGCGGCGGATCACCGCGTACAGCTCCGCCCTGGCCCCGACGTCGACGCCGCGGGTCGGCTCGTCGAGCAGGAGCAGCCGGCGGCCGCGGCCGAGCCAGCGGGCGAGCACGGCCTTCTGCTGGTTGCCGCCGGACAGGGTGCGCACCGGCCGGTCGGGGTCGGGCGGCCGGATGTCCAGCTCCCGCACCAGGCGCTCGGCCTCCGCGCGCTCGCGGCGGCGGTCGATCCAGCCCAGCCGGGCGAAGCGGCCGAGCCCGGCGATCGTGATGTTGCGCGCCACGCTCTCGTCCAGCAGCAGCGCCTGCGCCTTGCGCTCCTCCGGCGCCAGCCCCATGCCGAGCCGTACGGCGCGCGCCGTGCTGCCGGGCCGTACCGGCTCGCCGTCGAGGAGCACCCGGCCGGCGCTGGGGCGGCGGGCGCCGTAGACCGTCTCGATGATCTCCGAACGGCCCGAGCCGACCAGTCCGGCGAGGCCGACGATCTCGCCCTCCCGGACGGTGAACGAGACGTCGGCGAAGCGGCCGGGCAGCGTCAGGTTCTCCACCCGGAGCACCTCGCGGCGGCCGTCCCGGGCGCCGGGCGCGGGCCGGGGCGGGAAGACGTACTCCACGTCCCGGCCGGTCATGAGCGAGACGATCGCGGAGGTGGGGGTCTCTCGGGCGGGCAGGCCCACCGCGGCCGTCCTGCCGTCCTTGAGCACGGTCACCCGGTCGCCGATCTCGCGGATCTCCTCCAGCCGGTGCGAGATGTAGACGACGGCGACGCCGCGGGCGGTCAGCTCCCTGATGACGCGGAACAGGTTGGCGACCTCGTCGTGGGCGAGCGCGGCCGACGGCTCGTCCATGACGATCAGGCGCGCCCGGTGCGAGAGCGCCCGCGCCATGCTGACCACCTGCTTGGCGGCGGCGGGCAGCCGGCCCACCTCGGTGGTGGGCCGCAGCTCGCCGTGGCCGAGCCGGCCCAGCAGCTCGGCGGCGGCCCGGTTCGCCTGGCGGGGCCGGGTGAAGCCGAGTCGGGCGGGCTCGTGGCCGAGGAAGACGTTCTCGGCGATCGTCAGCCCGTCGACCAGGTCGAGCTCCTGGTAGATGGTGGAGACGCCGGCCCGGATGGCCGCCACCGGCCCGGCGAACCTGACCCGCTCGCCGCCGAGCTCGATCGTCCCCTCGTCGGGTCGGTGGGCCCCGGCGAGGATCTTGATGAGGGTGGACTTGCCCGCGCCGTTCTGCCCGAGCAGGCAGTGCACCTCGCCGGCCCGCACGTCGAGGTCGACGCCGTCCAGCGCGCGCACGCCCGGGAACCGTTTGACGATCCCGCGCATGGTCAGCAGTTCGCTCATGGGGCCTCCGTCCCGGCCGGAACGCCGCGGTCGCGTCGCGGAGAGGACGCCGCGGAGAAGACGTGGTCGCTGACGAGCCGGGCGCCCCCGATGACCCCGGCGGTGTCGCCCAGCTCCGACAGCACGATGGGCAGGTTGCCGGTGGCCAGCGGGAGCGACCTGCGGTAGACGACGCTCCTGATCTCCGCCAGCAGCACGTGGCCGATGCGGGCCACCCCTCCCGCGATGATCACCAGGCCGGGGTTGAAGAAGCTCACCAGGCTCGCGAGGACCTGGCCCACCTGCCGCCCGCCGTCCCGGACGAGCCGGACGGCGGCGCCGTCCCCGAGCGACGCGGCGGCGGCGACGTCCCGGGCGGTGAGTTCCCCGGCGACCGCGAGGCGCTCGGCGAGGTACGGCGAGCGCGGGGCGATCCTGACCGCCTCCGCGGCGAGCGCGGCCCCGCCGAAGTACGCCTCCAGGCAGCCGGTGTTGCCGCAGGTGCAGGTGGGCCCCTGGTCGGCCACCCGGATGTGGCCGATGTCGCCGGCGCTGCCGGACACCCCCCGGTAGATCTGGCCGCCCGCGACGATCCCGCAGCCGATGCCCGTGCCGATCTTCACGAGCAGGAAGTCCTCGACCTGCCGGGCCAGGCCCGCGTGCAGCTCCCCCACGGCCATGAGGTTGACGTCGTTGTCGACCACGGCCGGGCAGCCCAGCTCCTGGCTGATCGCCTCCCGCACCGGGTAGCGGTCCCAGCCCGGCATGATCGGCGGGGCGACCGGGACGCCCTCGCGGAAGCTGACCGGGCCCGGCACCCCCACCCCGGTCCCGTGCAGCGTGGTGAACAGGCCCTGGTCCTGGAGCTTGCCGAGGAGTGTCAGGGCGCGGTCGAGCACCGCCACCGGCCCGTCCCGCACGTCGCACGGCTCGGCGACGTGGCCGAGGATCTCCAGCTCGCCGTCGGTCACCGCGACGTCCACCGAGGTGGCGCCGATGTCGATGGCGGCGAACCTGAGCTGGGGCGAGAGCCGCACCATCCCCGAGCGCCTGCCTCCGCGCGAGGCGGCCAGCCCGGCCGGCTCGACCAGGCCCATCGCGATGAGGCGTTCGAGTTCGGCGTTGAGCTTGGCGCGGGACAGCGCCACGACGTCGCCGATCTCGGCCCGGGAGCGCGCGCCGTCGCGCAGCAGGCGGAGCAGGGTCGCCTGGTGGACGTTCTCCGGGCGGCTGGGGCTGCGCTTCACAGGTCCTCCCACGGCCGGGTGATTGACCAGAAGGTAAGCCCGTTCGGTCGGTTTGTGAAGACCTTCTCTCTGAAGTCTCTGAACTTTCGTCGATATCAACGAAAGTGGGTACGGCCCGGCGCCTCCGCGCCGGACGGGTGCCTGGCCGGCCCCCGGTCTGTAGGGTCGGCACAGGGAAGGACGATCGGTCGCCGGTGACCCGAGGAGGTCGCGTGCACGACGTGTCAGCACCACCCCTGCACATGCGGCGGGACGGGTTCGATCCCGTCCCCGAGCTCTCCGCGGTGCGCGAGGCCGAGGGGATCACCCGGGTCCGCACCGTGTTCGGCATCGAGGCCTGGCTGGTGACCAGGTTCGAGGACGTCCGGGCGGTGCTGAGCCACCCGGAGCTGTACAGCAACGCGCTGGTCCCCCCGTTCCGGCCGCCCGGCGCGGCGCCGGACGGGGAGGAGGGCGCCGGCAACCTGCTCGGCTCCGATCCCCCCGAGCACACCCGGCTGCGCCGGATGCTCGCCCCGGAGTTCACCGCCCGCCGGATGCGCGGGCTGGAGCCCCGTATCCGCCAGATCGTCGACGAGCACCTGGACGCCATGGAGCGCGGCGGCCCGCCCGCCGACCTCGTGACGGACTTCGCCCTGCCGGTCCCGTCCCTGGTGATCTGCGAGCTGCTGGGCGTGCCGTACACCGACCGGGCCGGCTTCCAGCGCACCTCCCAGCGGATGCTGGACGTCTCCCTGCCGCCGCAGGAGCGCGCGGCGGCCGCGGCGGAGGCCCGCGCGTACATCACCGGCCTGGTCACCGCCATGCGCCGGGACCCCGGCGACGACCTGCTCGGGATGCTCATCCGCCAGCACGGCGGCGAGCTCACCACCGCCGAGCTCGCCGGGATCGGCAGCCTGCTGCTGCTCGCCGGGCACGAGACCACCTCCAACATGCTCTCCCTGGGCACGCTCGCGCTGCTGCGCCACCCCGGCCAGCTCGCGGTGGTGCGCGACGAGCCGGACCGGGTCGAGGGCGCCGTCGAGGAGCTGCTGCGCTGGCTGAGCATCGTGCACGCCGGGACGTTCAAGGCCACCACCACCGAGGTGCGGCTCGGCGGGCGGACCATCGGCCCCGGCGAGCTCGTGATCTGCTCCATCCCCGCCGCCAACCGCGACCCCGCGTTCGTGCCGGACCCCGACCGGCTGGACGTCGGCCGCAACACCCTCGGGCACGTGGCGTTCGGGCACGGCGTGCACCACTGCCTGGGCGCGCACCTGGCCCGGCTGGAGATGCGCATCGCGTTCCCCGCCCTGCTCCGGCGCTTCCCGGGCCTGCGGCTCGCCGGCGAGCCCGTCTACCGCTCCTTCACCGTCGTGCACGGCCTGGAGACGATGCCCGTGGCCTGGTGAGCACCGGCCGGGACGGCGCCGGGGCCGGGGTCCGCGGGCGGACGCCCGGCGCCCCGGCGTGGCGCCTTCACTTTCCCGGATCGCGACTTATGGTCGATATCACCGCCTGCCGGTGACACGCTTCCGCATCCCCGACCGAGCGACCGCGCGGCGGGCCGTACGGGGGACGAGGGGGTGCCGCGGTGGTGCGGACGGACGCGCCGGGGACGGGGGAGGCATGACGGTCTCCGCCGCCGTCTGGCTGGCCGCCGCCTACGGGACCTTCCTGCTGCTGGTCGCCTTCGCCCTGGATCTGATCGCCAGGCGGGCCTGCGGCCGCACCCCGGACCGGCGGCCGGGCCCCTTCACCTACCACGCCGGCCACGACGCCTGGCTCTGCCCCGAGGACCAGTGGCTGCGGCCGTACTCCTTCGACCCGGGCACCCGGGTGATGCGCTACCGGGCCCTGCCCGCCGTGTGCAACGGCTGCCCGGTGAAGCAGACCTGCACCACCTCCGACACCGGCCGGGAGATGGCCCGCAGCGTCGACCCCTGGCCCGCCTCGCAGGCCGAGCGCCTCCACCGCGGGATCGCCTGCACCGTCGCCCTGCTCGGCGTGCTGTGGCCGCTGGCCACGGCGCTGGGCACGCGCACCGCGGCCGAGCGCGTCGTGCTCGCCGGGACCGCCCTGCTGCTCGCCGCGGCCAGCAGGCCGCTCTGGTCGCACCTGCACCGTGCGCCGGCGGACTTCCCCGGGGACTTCAGCGCCGAGCCGGGGGATCGGGGACGGGGGTGAGCGCGGCGGCCGCCACCGTCTCGGCGACCCGCGCGGGCGGGACACCGGTCGTGTCGACGACCTCCGCCGCCCGGCGCAGCCAGGGCAGGGCCTCGCGGTAGTCGGCGAGATGGTCGAGCCGCCACTGCCTGGCCGTGGTCTCGACGGCGTCCGCCTCGATCCGGCGGGTGAGGGTCTCCTCGTCGGTGTGGAGCACGAAGTGCCGGACGGGGACGCCGGCCTTCTCCAGACCGGTGCGGATCTCCGACCAGTACTCCTCGACGAGGACCGTCTGCGGGACGACCAGCACCCCGCCGAGGTAGTCGAGCAACTGCACGGCGGTCTGCACGACCAGGCCGCGCCAGGGCGGCCACTGCTGGAAGTTCCCCACCTCCGGCAGCCCCTTGACGTGGCGCAGCATGAAGCCCACGTACTCGGAGTCGAAGATCCTGGCCTGCGGGACGATCCGGACGAGTTCTCCGGCGGTGGTCGTCTTGCCCGCGCCGAAGGTGCCGTTCAACCAGACGATCATCGTGTCAGCCTAGCCGCGCACCGCCGGCCGCGGCGGGTCTTCGCCGCAGCCCGGTGGAAGACCGCGCGCCGTCGCGGCATCATGGCAGGCGGCGCCGACAGATCAGGAGAATCACCATGGAGCCGCCGCTCATCCTGCTGGACGTGGACGGGGTGCTCAACCCGGCACGGCGTTCCTCTCCGCGGCTGCGCCGCCACACGTGCGTCCTGGACGGCGAGCCGCAGCGGGTGCTGCTCGACCGGCGGCACGGGGCCAAGCTCCTGGCGCTGGCCCGCGAGACCGGCGCGGAGCTGGTGTGGGCCACCCGCTGGGAGGAGCAGGCCAACACCGAGATCGGCCCGCGCGTCGGCCTGCCGGACCTGCCGGTGGTCGCCGTGGCCGGCGCGCCGTCCCTGCTCACCGGGGAGAACGTCAAGACCCGGCCGGTGGCCGCGTACGCCCGGCGCCGCCCGTTCGTCTGGTTCGACGACCACCTCACCGCCGCCGACGAGGACTACCTGCGCGGCCACCCGGAGGTGGGCGACTTCCTGCTCGTCGGCGTCGACCCGCGCACCGGCCTGACCGACGGCCAGCTCGCCCGGGCACGCTCCTGGCTCACCGCGGCCGCGGCCCGCCGCGACCGCTCCCCCCAGGGCTCGGCGGTCTGAGGGCCGGGCCCGTGGCTCGGGCAGGTGCGGGCGTCGGGCACCATGGATGGATGACGCGGGTGGTGGGCGAGGGCTCCGGCGGCGTACCCGGCGGGCCGCCCGGCCGGGCGGGCACGGCCGCGGGCCCCGGGCTCCGGCTGCTGGCCGACCTCGTCGCGGACGGCGAGGTGGTGGTGCTGAGCGGGGCAGGTCTGTCGACCGAGTCCGGCATCCCGGACTACCGCGGGGAGACCGGCCGCAGGCGGCGCTCCGAGCCCATGACCTATCAGACGTTCGTCGGCAGCGCCGCGGCCCGCAGGCGCTACTGGGCGCGCAGCCACCTGGGCTGGCGGCACATCGCCCGGGCCGCCCCCAACGCCGGCCACCGCGCGGTCGCCGAGCTCCAGCGGCGCGGCCTGGTCTCCGGGATCATCACCCAGAACGTCGACGGCCTGCACCAGGCCGCAGGCGCCCGGCGGGTGGTCGAGCTGCACGGCGGGCTCGACCGGGTCCGCTGCCTGGCCTGCGGCCGGCGCACCCCCCGCGAGCTGCTCGACCGGCGGCTGCGCGAGGCCAACCCCCGCTGGCACGCCGGAGCCGGGACCATCAACCCCGACGGCGACGCCGCCGTCCCCGACGACCTGGTCGAGTCCTTCCGCGTGGTGGACTGCCACGACTGCGGCGGGGTGCTCAAACCCGATGTGATCTTCTTCGGGGAGAACGTGCCCCGGCCGCGGGTCGAGGAGTGCTACGCGCTGACCGAGCGGGCCGGCCTGCTGCTGGTCCTCGGCTCCTCCCTGACCGTGATGTCCGGCTACCGGTTCGTCCGCCACGCCGCCGAACGCTCCATCCCCGTCGTGATCGTCAACCGGGGGGCGACCCGGGGCGACGCCGACGCCCTCCTCACCCTCGACGCCCCGCTCGGCCCGGCCCTCACCGCACTGCTGGGCGAGCTGTCCGGCCCGCCCGCGCCGCCCGCGCCCCGGTGACCCCGCCGCCCGCCTCCGCCCGGACCGCTAGGGTGCGGATGTGATCGACGAGATGCCCGCGCTGCTCGCCCGGCACCTGCCCGGCTGCGAGGTCAGGTCCGTGACCGTGCTGGGCGAGGGGTGGGACAACGTCGCCTACGAGGTCAACGGCGAGCTGGTCGTACGGCGGAGCAAGGCGGCCGATCCGGCCGAGCGGAGCGGGCAGGTCCGGCGTGAGGCGGAGCTGCTGGCGGCGGTGGCCGGGCTGTCCCCGCTGTCGGTGCCGCGGGTGGTCTTCTCCGACCCCGGGGCGGGCGTCCTGGCCTACGCCAAACTGCCCGGCCTGCCCCTGAGCGAGCACCCGCCGGCGGATCCGGTGCGGCTGGCGCCCGTCCTGGGGGAGTTCGCCGCCCGCCTGCACGGGGCCCCCGCCGAGACCATGGCGAGGCTGGTGCCGCAGGACGTCACCGCGCCGCAGGAGCTGCTCGACGAGGCCGCGGGGGACTACCGGCAGGTCGCCGGGCTCGTGCCCGCGGCCTGGCGCCGCCGGGTGGAGGACTTCCTCGGCCGGACACCGCCGCCCGGCCCGGACCGCCTGGTCTTCTGCCACAACGACCTGGGCGACGAGCACGTGCTGGCCGACCCGGCCACGGGCGCCGTCACCGGGATCATCGACTGGACGGACGCAGCCCTCGCCGACCCCGCCTACGACCTCGCGCTGCTCCACCGGGACCTCGGCCCGGAGGTCCTCGCGGCGGCCGCCGACCGCTACCGGGCCTGCGGGGGACGCTGGGAGGCGGCCGACCACGAGCGGGCGGTCTTCCACGCCCGCTGCGCCCTGCTGGAGGACATCGCCTATGGCGTGCGCACCGGCTCCCGCCGCTACACGGAGGCGGGCCTGGCCCGGCTCGCTCCCGTCTTCTCCTGATCCGGGTCCCGGCTCCCGATCCGGGTCTCCGGCCGGGCACCGGCGACGCCCGCCGCATCGGCCCGCGGCCCGTACGGCGGGCGGGGCATGGCGGCCCGTTCCGCGGGAAGGACGCCGGGGATGCGCTTCCATGCCGATCTGCACATCCACTCCAAGTACGCCCGCGCCTGCAGCCGGGACAGCGACCTGGAGCAGCTGTCCTGGTGGGCGCGGCGCAAGGGCGTCACGCTGCTGGGCACCGGCGACTTCACCCACCCGGCCTGGTACGGCCGGCTGCGGGAGAGCCTCGTGCCGGCGGAGCCGGGGCTGTTCCGGCTCCGAGACGACCTGGAGCGGGCCGTCGACGGCACCCTGCCGCCCGTCCTGACCGGGGGCCCGCTCCGGTTCATGCTCTCGGTGGAGGTCGCCACCGTCTACCGCCGCGGCGGGCGCACCCGGAAGATCCATCACCTGGTGTACGTGCCGGGCTTCGACGCGGCGGAGGCGTTCAACCGCGCCGCCGGGCGGGCCGGCGACCTGGCCTCGGACGGCCGGCCCGTCCTGGCGATGGACTCCCGTGACCTGCTGGAGGCGGTCCTGGCCTGCGGCGACGGCGCCTACCTGGTGCCCGCGCACGTCTGGACGCCGTGGTTCGGCGTGTTCGGCTCCACGTCGGGCTTCGACACGGTCGAGGAGTGCTTCGGCGACCTCACCGGGCACGTGTTCGCCCTGGAGACGGGGCTGTCCAGCGATCCGGCGATGAACCGGCGGGTCTCCGGCCTGGACCGCTACCGGCTGGTCAGCCACTCCGACGCGCACTCGCCGCCCCGGATCGGCCGCGAGACCACGGTGTTCGAGACCGACCTGGACTACTTCGCGGTGCTGCGGGCGCTGCGGACCGGGGACGGGCACGCGGGGTCGGTCGAGTTCTTCCCCGAGGGGGGCAGGTACCACCTCGACGGGCACCGCAAGTGCGGGGTGCGGCTGGAGCCGCACGAGACACGCGAGCGCGGCGGGCGCTGCCCCGTGTGCGGCAGGCGGCTCACGGTCGGCGTGCTGAGCAGGGTCGAGGAGCTGGCCGACCGGCCGGACGGCGCCGGCCCGGACGGCGCGGCGGGCGTCCGCAGCCTCGTCCCGCTCCCGGAGGCCGTGGGCGAGGTCCTCGGCGTGGGGCCGGGCAGCAAGAAGGTCCGGCTGGAGGTCGACAGGCTCACCGCCGCGCTCGGACCCGAGCTGGCGATCCTGGAGGACGTGCCGGTCGGCGAGATCGCGGCCTGCTCGCCGCGACTCGCGGAGGCCGTCGGCCGGCTGCGCCGCGGCGAGGTGCGCAGGGACGCCGGGTACGACGGCGAGTACGGCACGATCCGGATTCTCTCCCCCGATGGGACTCCTCAGCCGGGATGAGGCTCCCGCACGCGGGGCTCCGCGGCTCCGGGGGCTCCGCGTCTCCGGGGGGCGGGCCGGGCCCGGCGGCCGCCGTCTCGGGCGGGCCCCGGTGACGGCGGCCCCTACCCCCGGGTCCGGTCCACGGCGCCCTCGTCGAAGGCCTTCACCAGCCGCGGCGGCGCGCTCAGCCGCCAGGCCTCGGTGATCAGTTCGCGCAGCTCGTCCTCGGGCAGCCCCGCCGTCCGGACCAGCACGTACCGGTGGTTCTCGTAGTGCGGGGTGACGAGGAAGATCTCGGGGCGCTCGGCGACGAGCGCCCCGCGCTCCTCCCGGGAGATCTTCACCACCGTCAGGCCGGGGTCCTCATGCCGGCGCAGGAACAGCCGTCCCCGGACCTTCAGCGACGGCGTCCCCCAGGACACCGTCTCCTCGACCTCGGGCAGTTCCAGTGCGATGTCGCGCACACGATCGAAATCAGACACATTCCATGATCGCACGCGCCGCGCGCCCGGGTTCCCGGCCGGCGTGTCAGGCGCCGACCGCGGGGTCCTCGGGGAGCCGCACCGTGAAGACGGTGCCGCCGCCCTCCCGCGGAGCCGCGGAGATCTCGCCGCCGTGCGCGTCGACGATGGCCTTGGTGATGGCCAAACCCAGGCCGGTGCCCTTGGTCCCGGCCTCCTGGGCGGTGGAGGCCCGGAAGAACCGGGTGAACAGCTGCGGATACTGCTCGGCCGGGATGCCGATGCCGGTGTCGGCCACCGCCACGACCACCTCGTCCCCGTCGTGCCGGGCGGTGACGGTGACGCGGCCCCCCTCGGGGGTGTACTTGACGGCGTTGGACAGCAGGTTGTCCATCACCTGGCGGAGCCGTACGGGGTCGGCGTGCACGCCCAGGTGGCGGTCGAGGCCGACCTCGACGGCCAGGCGCTTGGCCTCGGCCTCGGGCCGGTGGTCCTCGACGCTCTGGCGCACCAGCCGGGTCAGCGAGACCGGGCGGGAGTCGATGACGATGCCGCCGGAGTCCAGCCGGGCCAGGTCGAGCAGGTCGTCGACCAGCCGCTGCAGGTGGGCGCTGGTGCGGTCGATGATGTCGGCGAACATGCGGTGCTCCTCGCCCAGGTCGGGCGCGTCCAGGAGCATCTCGGTGTATCCGCGGATGGCGCCGATGGGGTTGCGCAGCTCGTGGCTGACCACGGCGACCAGCTCGTCCTTCATCCGGTCCAGCTCGCGCAGCCGGCGCACCTGCTCCCGTTCCCGGGCGAGCAGGCGCTCGCGCTCCTCCTCCATGCGGTGGTGCTCGGTGACGTCGGTGGAGATGCCGTCGACGAAGAGCCGGTCGCCCTCGCGGCGGGGCAGCGCCCGGATCCACACCCAGCGGGTGACGCCGTCCAGGCCGTCGAAGCGGCACTTGATCTCCGCCGGTTCCCCGGAGATCAGCCGCTCGCAGAAGGCGTCGAACTCGGCCCGGTCGCCGGGGTGGACGTGCCGGCCGACGATGGCGACCATGTCGCCGCCGTCGCCGTCCTCGGGCGGCACCTGCCTGCCGAGCACGCCGGCGCCGGACGTGCTGACGTAGACCGGGCGCGCCCTGCCCTCGGGGGTGATCTCGGCGGTCCACACGTCGTCGTTGACGTGGGTGACGATCTGGTTGAACTGCCGGCGGCTGGCGGCCAGCTCCAGTGCCAGCTCCTCGGCCCGGCGGCGCTCCATGTAGCGGCCGACGTGGGCGCAGACCCCGTCGAGCAGCGAGGTCAGCTCGTCGTCGCGGTCCTGGACGCTGTCGCTGTAGAAGACCAGCACGCCCAGGATCGTCCGGCCGCTGCGCACCGGGAGCGCGATGGCGCCGCGCAGGCCGGCCCGGAGGGCGTCCCGCCCGCGGGCGGGGCCGCGCGACCCGGCCCGCAGGTCGCGAACCCAGATCTCGCGTCCGGTGGCCCACACCTCGCCCACCACGCCCTCGCCCTCGCGGAGCGTCACCGGCCCGTCGCCGGTGAAGGCCGACAGGTCCCGGCCGGGCCGGGTCCACGAGCCGATGCGGGTCAGGCCGCTCCCGTCGGCGTCGACCTGCCAGTACTCCCCGCAGGTCCAGCCGAGCGCGTCGGTGACCGCGGCGGCCACGCCGGTGGCCGCCTCCTCGCTGGAGGCTGCGTCGGCCAGCACCCGGGCCACGGCGTGCTGGGCCCGGGTCAGCGTCTGGACGCGGTGCTGGTCGGTGATGTCGTGGACGGCGACCACCGCGCCCAGGCCGCGCCCGTCGGCGCTCTCGATCGGCCGGCCGTTGACCAGGGACCGGGACGGGGGGCGCCCGGCCGCGCACACGACGATCTCCTGGCCGTCGATCCGCTCCCCGGCGAACGCCCGGGCCAGCGGCACGTCCTCGGGCCGGAGCGGGGTCCGCCCGTCGGCGGCGAGCACGCGGTAGGCGTCCGCCAGCTCCCGCACGTGCAGCCCCCTGATGTCCGGGCGCAGTTCCCGCAGCACGCGGTTGGTCAGGATGACGCGGCCGTCACTGTCGCAGGCCGCGACCCCCACGTCCAGGCTGTCCAGCAGCGCCCGCAGGAACGTCTCCCCCTCCTCCGTCCGCCGCCGGTCGGCGTGCCGGTCGGTGATGTCGTGCAGGAAGGCGTGGAAGACCCGCGCGCCGTACTCGTCGGCGGTCTGCAGCGCCATCTCGACCGGGAACTCCCGGCCGGTCCGGTCGGCCGCGGTCAGCTCGATCCGGTGACCGGCCGGCGACCGGCCGTCCCGGTCCTCGGCCGCCCTCTCCAGGAACGCCCGCCGCAGCCGTTCGGGGATGATCAGCTCGTGCACGGGACGCCCGACGGCCTCGGCCGCCGACCAGCCGAACAGCCGCTCGGCCGCGGCGTTCCAGGCCGTCACCGTCCCCGCGGCGTCCGTCGAGACGAACGCGTCGCAGGCGGTGTCCAGGATCGCCTGCAGCCGCAGCGCCTCGTGGCGCGCCGCGATCTCCCCCTCCGCCGTCCGGGCGAGGTCGCCGGCCAGCTCCAGTTGCGCCCGCTTCCACCGGCGGGGCCGGGTGTCGATCGCGCAGAGCGCGCCGAGCGTCTCGCCGTCCGGGCCGTGCAGCGGGAACGCGGCGCAGGCGGCCGCCTCCAGGTCGCCGATGGTCAGGTCCCCGCTCGGCCGCCCGTCGGCGCGGGCGTCGGGGACGACCAGCGGGCCGTCCGCGGCGGCGACCCCCTCGGACAGGAACGGCGGCAGGGGCGAGCGCCGCCGTGCCTGCGGTTCGGCCGCTCCGGTCGCGCTGACCACCACCTGCCGGTCGTGGTCGGCCAGGGACACCAGCGCGGCGGGCGCGTCCAGCAGCCGCGCGGCCATGCGGGTCAGGTGGTCCAGCGCGGGCACCTCGGGCAGGTCGAGCAGGCCCGTGGTCGGTGAGCGCCGGGAATCGTGCACGGTGTCTGCTGCCCCCACGGTTCCGTCTTCCCTCCAGCATCCCCGCGTCCGAGCGGCCCGTCCCCGTGGCCGAGGCCACCGGAGGCCGCAGCGAGGGTCATGGACCAGTCTTTCCATCTCATGCCATGCCAATACAGACATATAGCTCTTTTAGTTAGATATATGGCAATTTCTCCAGAGTTGAACCCCTCGTCCTGGGTACGGCGGCCGTTATGGTGCAGCCGATCGACCGCGACGCCGTACGGGAGCTGATCGACGGGCGGGACGCCCTGCTCCTGGAGGTGCTCCCGCCACCGGAGTACGAGTGGGCCCACCTCCCCGGTGCCCGCAACCTGCCGTTCGCCGGGCTGGACGGGGCCGCCGCGACCCTGGAGCCGTCCCGGCCGGTCGTCGTCTACTGCCGCGACTGGGCGTGCGACCTGAGCCCGCGGGCCGCCCACCGGCTGGAGCGCCTGGGCGTGCGCGAGGTGTACGACTACCCGGCGGGCAAGGCGGACTGGCTGGCCGCCGACCTCCCCTACGAGGGGCACGCCGTCCTCGTGTCCCGGGTGATGCGCCGCGACCCGGTGATCGCGTTCCCCGGCGACCCGGTGGACGACCTCGCGGAGCGGATCCTCTCCGACCCGGCGGGGGTGGCCGTGGTGGTCGTCCCGCGGCACCGGGTCGTCCTGGGCCTCGTCGGCCCCCGCGAGCTGGAGCACGCCCCGCCGGAGGCCACGGCCGAGCAGGTCATGTGCTCCGGCATCACCACCGTCCGCCCCGCCGAGCCCCTGGAGGGGCTGCCGGAGCGGATGGACCGGGCCGGGGTCCACGCGATGGCCGTGACCCGGCCGGACGGCGTGCTCGCCGGCCTGTACACGACCGGCACCACCCGCGCGCCGGAGTCGGACCCGGACCTGTGAGGCCGTCCGCGCCGGGGGACGGGTGAGCGGAGGTGTGACCGCTGGTCAGGCGGGTAGCGGAGCCCAGGACCGAGAAGGACGAGAAAGGAGTTTCCCATGCCTCGTCCCGGCAGCCATGCCTACGACACCAAGCGCGCCCGGCTCCGCGGTGACATGGAGAAGGAACACGGGCTGAGCGAGCGCGAGCTCGAGGAGCACGTCCAGGAGGCCCTGCAGTCCGATCCCGGGAACCGCCCGCGCAAGACCGGCGGCGACCGCGCCGAGGGCCCGCAGTCCGAGCGCCCGCCGCGGGGCGAGCGGTGAGGGGGGCGACATGACGAAGGCGACGGACCCCGACCTCATCCGCCGTGCCCTGATGAGCCTGGACTACCCCGCCGACAAGGAGTCGGTGGTACGGCACGCGGCCGGCGCCGGGGCGGAGGATCCGGTGATCCGCGCGCTCTCCGCCCTGCCGCTCGGCACCTACGACAACCTCGACGAGATCCTGCGTTCGGTCCCCCGCGACCCCGCGGAGGGCGAGGAGCGCTCGGCCTCCGACCGCTCCATGCAGGCCCGGGAGCGGACCGGCGCGGGACGCGGCCGGATCAGCGAGCACCTGCGGGAGCACTGACCCCGCGCGGCGGCGACCCCGGCGCGGAGCCGGCGGGCCGGCCGCACGGACTCAGCCGGGGTGGGCCGCGCCGGGCTCGTCGGACGGCTTGGGCAGGACCCGGGCGGTGGCCTCCGACAGCAGCGACCGCACCCGCGCCACCCGGGACGTCTCGTACCCGCACTCGCGCATGACCCGTTCGAGCTCCTGCAGCGCCTGCGCCAGGCTCGGCACCTCGGCGTGCTGGAGCACGGACGGCAGGCCCGCGGCCAGGGCCCGGCCGAACATCGCCCGCTCCTCCTCGCTGCGGAGCCGGGGGGCGACGCCCGCGAAGGCGCGCAGCAGTTCCGCGCACGTCTGAGCCTGCCGCGACTCGGCGCCGGCGACCAGGAGCGTGGCGAGCGAACCCAGGACGCGCCCGACCGCGCCGTCGACGTAGACGACGGGCAGCTCCTCCTGCCGTCCCGCGCGCCCCGAGCGGTCCCGCTCCCCGGCCACCAGCCAGCGCGCCAGCAGGTCGCGCAGCGCGCGCACCGCGGTGGAGGCGGTCTGCGGGCTCTGCTGGGCGCTCGACGCGCCCGCCCAGGCGATGTTCGCCAGCTGGTCGACGGCGTATCCGCACTCGACCTCCACGTCGCGGATGTCGTCCAGGCCGAAGGCGGAGCGGACCTCGTCGTCCCACGACCCGTCGCCCGGGGCCACCCCGGTGATCCGGGCGGCCACGTCGCCGAAGACGAGGTACTCGCCGAGCGTGCCCTCCACGACGACTTCCACCTCGTCTCCCGCGCCCCTCACCGCGCCCCCGGCCGCCCGCGCCACCGCCGCCAGCCGGTCCACGTCCACCGTGACGACGTATCCGCTGTCCTGCACCGTGACGGCGCGTTCCGGCGCCCGCGGGCCGCTCCGCCTCCGGGGCCGGGTACGGCCGAGCAGGACGAGCTCCCGTTCCCGGGCGCGCAGGGCGAGCTCGTGGATCGACCGGACCACGGACTGCGGCCGCATCTGGTCGATGGTGCCGTGGATGAGCAGGAGCAGCACGACCAGCGCCACGACCATCAGGACGAGGGTGATCGCGGCGCCGTAGACGGGCGCGGGGTCCTGCCGGGCCGTGCCGAGGACGATGAAGGAGAACGCCGACAGGCCGACGAAGAAACCGAAGTAGACCTGGTTCGCGGTGCGGCGCAGGAACTGGTCGAAGACCACCGCCGTCAGCGAGGCGGCCGTCTGCTGCACGGCCAGCAGCAGCACCGAGAACGTGATGGACGTGACCGTCAGGACGCTCGTCGCGGCCGCCGACACGAACTCGGCCGCCCCGCCGCCGGGCACCACGGCCGCGGCGGCCCCGCGCAGCGGCGCCCCGGTGCCCGCCGCGGCGTCGAGGACCCCCACGAGCACCCCCGCGGCGCAGGAGGCGGCGATGATGAGCAGGGGCAGCCGGAGGAACTCCGCGACGCCCCGGCGCAGGCGGCCCGCCTCGTGCAGGCCGCCCAGGCTGCGCAGCGGATCGTGCAGCGCCGCCTCACGCGCCCTGCGGCCGCCCTCGCTCATCCCGCCTCCCGGCCCACCGGATCACCAGCGGTGGTGCACCTGGGGCCGGACCAGCTCGTCGTAGACCTCCCGGACGCCCCGCAGCGCGGCCTCCGGCAGCGGGGGCGCCGCGGCGGCCGCGGCGTTGGCGCGGGCCTGCTCCGGGTTCCTGGCGCCGGGGATGACCACGGAGACACCGGGCTGGTCGATGATCCAGCGCAGCGCGAACTGGGCCGTGGTCATGCCCTCCGGCACCAGCGGCCGCAGGCGGCGCACCGCCTCCAGGCCGGTGCCGTAGTCGACGCCGGAGAACGTCTCGCCGACGTCGAACGCCTCACCGTGGCGGTTGAAGGCGCGGTGGTCGTCGGGGGCGAAGGTCGTCGACTCGTCGTACTTGCCCGACAGCAGGCCGCTGGCGAGCGGGACCCGGGCGATGATGCCCACCCCCGCCTCGGCCGCGGCCGGCAGCACCCGCTCCAGCGGCTTGAGCCGGAAGGCGTTGAGGATGATCTGCACGGTGGCCACGCCCGGCCGCGCGATGGCGGTCAGCGCCTCCTCGCAGGTCTCCACGCTCACCCCGTAGGCGGCCGTGCGGCCCTCCTCGACCAGGGTGTCGAGGGCGTCGAAGACCGCGTCGGCCGAGTAGACCGGGGTGGGCGGGCAGTGCAGCTGCACCAGGTCGAGGGTGTCCACCCCCAGGTTGGCGCGGGACCGGTCGGTCCAGGCGCGGAAGTTGTCCAGGGTGTAGGCCGCCGGGTCCTGGGGGACGCGCCGGCCCATCTTGGTGGCCACGGTCAGCCCGGGCCTGCTCTTGATCAGGCGTCCGACGAGCCGCTCGCTGCGGCCGTCGCCGTACACGTCGGCGGTGTCGATGAAGTCCACGCCGGCGTCGACCGCGGCCTCGAGGGTGGCCAGGGCGTCGTCCTCGCCGACCTCGCCCCAGCTGCCGCCGATCTGCCAGGCGCCGAGCCCGACGACCCCGATCTCCCTACCGGTTCTGCCCAGTTTCCGCTTCTCCACCTGCACGATCGTAGTCCCGCCCCCTCCGGCCGCCGCGCCGGGGGGCGCGGACACGGTGTCACCGGCCCCGCGGACCCCGGCCACGGGGCCCGCCGGGCCGGGCGTCAGCTCCGTCCGGCGACGGCCTTGCTGACGGCGTTGGGACCGTCGTACTCCCGGTCCGGGACCTCCTGCAGCGCCTTGATCAGTTCGTCGTCGGCGCCGTGCTCTCGCGCCGCCCTCACCAGGTCGTCGCGGCTGGCCGGATAGTCGACACCCGACAGGTGCTTCTGCAGCTCGATCGGGTTGAGCGTCTTGCCCATGGTCTTCCTCCCCCGGAGAACACACTTACCCGGCTTCGTTACCCGGCGTAACGGTTCGCTACTCATCACCCGCTCACCGGCCGGCCGGGACCGCGCCGGGATCCGCCTCCAGCAGCCGCCGGGCCGCCTCCACGGCCGGCGGCAGCGGCCGGCGGCGCGCCAGCGCCAGGGGCAGCCGCCGGGCGGCGTGCCAGAGCGCCCGCCTGCCCACCGGCCCGCCGCGC